>JALVYB010000055.1:0-1454 GCA_027038175.1 Caldifarciminota bacterium
CCATACTCTATTTTATAGCATCACCTCTAATATTTAAAGTTCCCGTAGGATTTAGCCAGCAAAAGTTATCTGTACTAAAAAAATGTTATTATATACTCTTTGTTTATGTTGTCTTCTACTTTTATTACCATCATTTTGGCGCAATCCACAGAGCTACAAGAAGATTTACCGTGTTTTACATAGGCGAGCTGATTTTCTCATTCTCTGCTTTTGCTTTAGTTTTAGCAGGGCTTTTGGTATTCAAAACCATTTGGATCTTACCGGCAGCAATATCCATTGCCCAGGTTATTTCTACAGCTTTTGTTGCCTTAAAGCTCAAGCACTTTTCATTGAAATTCTTCATCGACGATAGAACAAAACATATATTCAGACAGTTTTTTCAGCTTTGTATGCTCTATGGAGTATTAAGACTCTACACCATAGTTGATAAAAGCTTCGCCTCAATATTGCCTACCAAAAGTATAACGGCCCTTACCTATGGATACATGATTGCGTACATACCTAAATCTTTAATGAGATTTGAGAATATACTTATCACATCTCTATCTGAAGCAATTTATCTAAAACGGAAATTGCTCTTTTACACCTTAAGAATAATGGCAATATCTATCCCTATAGCCTGTTTAGTCTATTTATTTTCTCCGATCTTAGTAAAGCTTCTCTTTGGCTATGGAGCATTTTCCAGTATCGACTGGAAATTAACAGTAATTGCCTCTAAATTCTACGCTTTATCACTACCTTTTGCGTTTTTGTGGCCTGTCCTATACAGGGTACATCAAATCAAAAATGATATGGGTATATTAACGTTACTTGCTCTTCTAAGTGTAATAATTAACGCATGCTTAAACTATCTTTTCATTATAAAGTATTCCATGGGGCTTGAAGGTATATGTATAGCCACTGCAATCTCTTTAGCATTAATTTCTTTTTTTAGTTTTGCTTATTTAATGAAAAGCTTGCAACAATAGAAAAACTTGACTTCAAGTGAAAAATAAGCAAACTATTGAATAGTGTGTTGAACGCAAAGGAAATGACAAACTTGCTAATCACTAAGTTCTATAGTTCGATAAGACCGGCACACATAGGTAAAATCTCTGACATAAAAACCGCTGAAGCCACAGCAACGAAGTGGAACTTTTTAAAATTTGAACCGGGACCCGCGGAAGGACACTGTGGTGATTTAGACAAACACAAACCCTACGACGCCGTAGCAGTTGTAGTAAAACACAAAAATTTCATGGAAGATTTTGATCTGAACCGCTTTAAAGAACTAATGGAAAACGGCGACCACCCGGTTTTGATAGATGTAAAGGGAATGTATGACAGAGAAAAAGCTATATCACAGGGGTTTGCCTACTGGAGGCTGTAATGCGGTATTGTCCCATCTGCTCAAAAATATGAGGGAAGACGAGTATAAGGAAACCTATGCTTCACTATTCAATAATCAATACTAT
>JALVYB010000055.1:1464-2478 GCA_027038175.1 Caldifarciminota bacterium
GATTAAATGATAATCATAAAGTGTTTTTTGTTTATGAATCCTAAATAAGGAGGGGGTGTTAAAGCTTTTGTTCACCATACTGACGCCAACTTACAATAGGGCTCATCTTTTACACAGACCATATAAAAGTCTGCTGAAGCAAACATTTAAAGATTTTGAATGGTTAATCGTTGATGATGGTTCTACTGACAATACTGAAGAAGTTGTGCGTAAATGGACGCAAAATCCTGAAACATGGTTTCCTATACGCTATATAAAGCAGGAACATGGACACAAAAAAGTGGCGGTAAACCGAGGAATAAAAGAAGCGCGAGGAGAACTATTCCTTGTATTGGATAATGATGATGAGATTCTTCCTGAGGCTTTGGAGAGATTGAGGTTTCACTGGTTTAATATACCAGAATATGAAAGGGATAAGTTTGCTGGAGTAATAGGACTGTGCATTGACGAGAATGGCAATATAGTGGGAGGACCACTTCCTTATCGCTATATTGATGCTTCTCCCCAGGAAATGAGGTATAAGTACAAAATCAGGCAAGAAATGATAGGTGTCATTAAAACAAGTATAATGAAAAACTTCCCTTTTCCCTCAGAAATCAACGGCTATGTTCCCGAGGGAGTTGTTTGGGATGCTATTGGTGAACACTATAGGTTTCGTTATGTTAACGAGGTATTAAGAATTTATTACTCTGAACCCGACCAAGTTACCCGTACAAGTACGCCTATGAAAGACTGCGAAGGACACTTATATTGGAAATATCTGGAGCTGTCTCGCAATATAAAATGGTTTAAATATTCTCCGATTTCTTTCCTTTTGGATGCTGCAAGATTGGTGCGTTTCTGGCTCCATTGTTCTTCAGAGAGACGGAAATGGTTCTGGCCTAGGTCTTCTTTCGGAAAAGTATTAGTAGCACTGATGTCTCCAGTAGGATTTATCTGGTGGTTAAGGGATAAGTGGATATACAAAGGTTACTAAGATAGAAATTCCAGAGAGATTTAAATGTGCGGTATAGC
>JALVYB010000056.1:0-2230 GCA_027038175.1 Caldifarciminota bacterium
AGGAAATTTCAATACATCCTTGAGAAGCGATAATCACATCCAGCAGTTATACAACGCAGCAAAACTCTCAAGCTCTGCACTGACTTAAATGGAAATCTGTTCCAGAACCTCTTTATTCTTTCCTTAAGCTTAAAGAAGAATCCTTCAACAGCATTCACCAAACGTGTCTGTATCTCAAACCAAGCCTTTCAGAGCCCACTTATACCCAGAATCCCCTATCAACAACTATTTCCGGCTTGTTTTTCACAATATTTTAGAACTTCTCAAAAACGTAAGCATGAAAGGAGCTTCTTCCTTCTGAAGTCCATACAGCAAGACATTCCTTCGAATCAATCTACAGCAGCCCAAACAAAGATTAACCTTTTCTCCAGCCTTATCTTTGTTTCGTCTACTGCTATTAACCTTCTCTTCCTCTTTCTCGTTGCTTTAAGACTTTCTTAAGCCTGTGATAATAGATTCTAACTGATTCGTAACTTATTTCTTCAAAGGAGGGGAATTCACTCGTTCTCCTTAAAGACCGAAGAGGTAGCCTTAACATAGTCCACTGACTGCCTTAGTGTGGGTAGCATATCTTTTATTTTAGTTTTATTTATTTTTTGTTGCTATTCTTGACAGTGTTCCCCTTTATAAAATTTCTCAGCCAATTTTATGCCCTTGTCCGTCAAAATGATTCCCTCATTCGTTCGTCTAAAGTACTCTGAATTACCCTTCTTATTACCCTCTGAATAATTGCTAATTCTTGCGTGAATTTGGTGGAGGTCTGGGTGAGTTCCATCCTTCTTTCGATATAGATCACGTTCTATAATTCTGTTTAAAATTTTTGATGGCTTCATCGGTTTATTATTATTTTCGTAAATTACTAGAGCAATAGCTTCATGAAGGTTTAAACGTCCTTTTACCATTTTTACTCCACTCCTTATCTTCGGAACAATATACAGACAATTCTCCAGTCTGTCATAGTAGATTTTGCACATTTCGGGTTCTTTCCAAAAAGTTCGCATTATAAACTCGGTTCCTTTTGGTAGGATGATTTTTGATCCTTCTGATCCATACTGGACTTGCCCATCTCCGATGTATGCACGCCTATCTGTCGTCATCGTTATGTGTTGACACTTTTGATTACTTAATATTTACTCAATTGATTACTTAAATGTTCATCCATCAAGGTAGCCTTTGACAACTTGTGTGCTCATGATGTAAACTGTAAATAGGGATTGAATAAACTTTCTTAGTAATGTTCGGAATGAATAAATCGAAGACGTAAGCGAACAACTTTTATCGATTCCGACACATCATTTTTAACTTGATCTATAAAATTTTAAATATGAACAATGCAAAATCACAACTGAATATAGCTCCGAAAGGTCTCCGCAGTCATACTCGTCGATGATATCTGAATATAAATAAGCTATTATCCCCAAGAATTCTAACATCGTTCGGAACCTTTCCATTTCAAAGAGGTTGAGCTCTTCTATTATTTCCTTGAGCTCTATCAAAATTGGCTGAATAATATTTATGGAAAAGTAAAGTTTACAGATCTTACTTTTTTATCATCAAATAACTTTAAACATTCATAATCCCTCATAAAACGTTATGTAAATTGACCTATACAACTCGATTTGGAGGTACTGTAAAGGCAAAAAGTTGACCTAAATTTAATCTGATAGAACAAGTTTGGAGCGTCAACAAATGGTAAAAATGGTAACTTGGATTGGGATTCTTGTATAAACGAACTTAAAAATTTGCAAAACGAATTTGAGAAGAATCTAAAAAAGGAATTCGAGAGAACGAAAAACTCTGTTTGTACTCTTAGAAAAGTTGTAGAGAGTGCTCTTGAATTGGAAAAGAGATCTCCCGAAGAAATTGCAGATGCCTCCCTTTTGATAATTTTATTTGAGGACATTGCATGCAAGATAAATTCGGGAAGGGATTAATTAACCTAAAGGGCTCTAACTCCAGAATGCGTATTAGATCTCGTTGCGCAGAGTTAAAATACATACAAGTAAAGTTTGCGAGCTGGAAAGGATGCGAAAACTTGCGTACCATGCAGAGAGATGTAGACCTCATTTTCGAAGTATTTTACGGTACTTGGTTAGGGGGGGTTATCGTCAGGTGTCTCCCAAAGTAGGTAAAGAACAGAAATAAAGGGTGATGTGAAAAACCCGCGTCGGAGTGGGGCCGGTGGGATTTGAACCCACGACCTGCGGGTCTCTTCGGGTCAGCGCTCCAA
>JALVYB010000056.1:2240-2473 GCA_027038175.1 Caldifarciminota bacterium
CTTCTTTGGTCTTTCCCTGAGAAAAACAAGGAGAAAAACAAGTGAATACCCTTCCTTTGAAGAAATAAGTCATTAATCAGTCAGAATATACTACTACAGACTTTAGAAAAAAGTCTAAAACCTGAAAATTAGCTACCGGTAAACCGCTGCGAGACGGCATAAAAGTCAGGAATAACAAATTATTAAATGGGGCCGGTGGGATTTGAACCCACGACCTGCGGGTCTCTTCGGGT
>JALVYB010000057.1 GCA_027038175.1 Caldifarciminota bacterium
AATCATAAGAACAAAAAGATACACATAAAAGGAGGCTAATTCATTATGAGACAACATAATCGGAATACTTCGGTAAACTCTAATTTTGAGGAAGAGGGGCATTTGTTTGATTTACCACACCGGGAGCAGGTAATACATCAGAATATCAAAGTGCTTTTGACTATCCGAACTTAAAGCATTAGACTATAATAAGCAATAAGAACAGTTTGGAAAAAAGAAAAGTTTTTTTTCAAAATAGGAGAGTGTAGATTGTTGAAACCCGAAATAAAAACAGAGTTGCCAGGGCCTCTGGCTAAAGAGTGGCTTTCAAAGGATAAAAGGTTTATCTCCCCTTCCTATACCCGCAGTTATCCGGCGGTTGTGGAAAGAGGGGAGGGAGTATGGATATACGACGTAGACGGAAATCGGTTCCTTGATATGACTGCTGGTGTTGCAGTGTTGGCAACCGGACACTCACATCCTGAAATAATCAACACCGCAATAGAGCAGATGAAAAAATTAGTTCATATGTCCGGTACCGATTTTTACTATCCTGCTGAAATAATGCTTGCTGAAAAACTTGCTGAGATAGTACCCGGTGCGGCCAACAGGAAAGTATTTTTTGGAAATTCAGGTGCGGAAGCAAACGAAGCAGCACTTAAACTCTCCAGGTTCCATACAAAAAGGCCCTATGTTATTGCTTTTATCGGGGCTTTCCATGGAAGAACTTATGGCGCTATGAGCCTTTCAGGCTCAAAGAGCATTCATCATAAAGGTTTTGCTCCACTTATTCAGGGGGTTATACATGTTCCATATCCAGACCCATACAGACCCCCGTTTGGAATATCAGGAGATGAAGTTTCAGATGCTGTCATAGATTATATTGAGAATGTTGTTTTTAAAAAACTTGTTGACCCTGAGGAAGTTGCTGCTATTTTCTTTGAACCCATACAGGGAGAAGGTGGTTATATTGTGCCTCCCTCTGACTTTTTCGGTAAACTGAGGGAATTAACCTCACGGTATGACATACTGATGGTTGACGATGAGGTGCAGGCCGGTATGGGGAGAACTGGAAGGATGTTTGCTATCGAACATTTTGATGTTGTCCCTGATATTGTGACAATTGCCAAGGGAATTGCATCTGGTTTCCCGCTTGGTGCTATGGTTGCAAAATCTTCATTAATGGATTGGAGCGCCGGGGCTCATGCAAGCACATTCGGAGGTAACCCTGTATCCTGTATGGTGGCGCTTAAAACCATTGAACTGCTTGAAAATGGACTTATAGAAAATGCGGAAAAAATGGGCACTTATCTTATTAGTCGACTTAAGGAACTTATGAAAGATTATGAATTTATCGGCGACGTTCGCGGTAAGGGGCTTATGATTGGTGTGGATATTGTAAAAGACAGGGAAAGTAAGGAATACAATCCAGAGTTAAGAAACAGAATTGTAGATGAGGCCTTTAAGAGGGGGCTTTTAATGCTTGCTGCCGGGCCCAGTGCAATAAGGTGGTCGCCAGCATTAACTGTTAGAAAAGAAGAACTTGATGTGGCCCTTGAAATATTTGAGGAGGCGTTAAAATCAGTAGAAAAAGGAGGTAAAAGATGGCAAAGAAGAGAGTGTTGATACTCGGTGCAGCAGGACGTGATTTTCATAACTTCAACACGTATTTCAGAGATAATGAGGAGTATGAAGTTGTTGGGTTTACCGCTACTCAAATTCCTGATATAGATGGAAGGAAATATCCCCCTGAACTTGCCGGAAAACTTTATCCTGATGGTATACCCATTTATGCAGAAGACGATATGGAAAAACTCATTGAAGAGAAAAAAGTCGATGTTGTAGTTTTTGCATACTCAGACGTTTCCCATGAGTATGTAATGCACAGGGCCTCAAGGGCAATTGCAAAAGGTGCAGATTTCTGGCTTATGGGAGCCAATAATACAATGATAAAGTCAGAAAAGCCTGTTATCTCTATATGTGCTGCAAGAACCGGTTCCGGAAAAAGTCAGACAACGAGAAGGGTCGCAGAGATTCTTAAGGAACTCGGTAAGAAAACGGTTGTTATACGTCATCCCATGCCATACGGTGACCTTACAAAACAGATTGTCCAGAGATTTGAGACCATTGAAGACCTTGATAAGTACAACTGTACCATAGAAGAAAGAGAAGAATATGAGCCTCATATTTCAAGGGGCAATGTTGTTTATGCAGGGGTGGATTATGAGAAAATTATTAGAGAGGCGGAAAAAGAGGCTGATGTTATTCTATGGGATGGTGGAAACAATGACCTTCCATTCTATAAACCAGACCTTCATATAGTGGTGGTTGACCCTCACAGACCATACCATGAAATTACATACCATCCTGGTGAAAGCAACGTGAGACTTGCAGATGTTATAGTTATCAATAAGATAGATACGGCCTATCCAGAGGATGTTGAAGCAGTCAGGGAAAATGTCAGGTCTGTCAATCCAAAGGCAAAGATAATTGAGGCTGCGTCACCTATCTCAGTGGATTCTCCGGATAAGATATTTGGCAAGAAAGTACTCGTGGTTGAGGATGGTCCAACTCTCACTCATGGTGAAATGTCCTATGGCGCAGGCGTGGTTGCTGCAGAAAAATACGGTGCTGTGGAACTCATAGACCCACGTGAGTATGCAGTGGGCTCCATTAAAGAGGTTTATGCGAAGTATTCACATATAGGGACACTTCTTCCTGCCATGGGGTACTCTGAAAAGCAATTGAAAGAACTTGAAGAAACAATTAACAATACCCCGGCAGACCTTGTGGTAGTTGCAACCCCTATAAATCTTGGGAGAATACTCAAACTGAACAAACCTTATGTAAGGGTTTACTATGAACTCCAGGAGATAGGAAAGCCCACCCTGGAGGATGTTATAAAGGAGTTTTTTGGGGGGTGATATAAATGGAAATGGAAGAAAGAGAAAAGTTGTATGAAGAGGTACAAAAGATAATAGAGGAGTCTATCTCCGCTTATATAAAAAGCACTATTGATGAACTCTCACAGAAAATAGAAGAACTGAAGAACAGGATATCTGAAGAGATTGAAACACGGGAAAATGAGAAGCTGAATGAAGTTCAGACTGCCATAGATGAGAAAGTAAAAAGCGAAGAAATCGCAGAGAGTGTCAAAGCCCAGGCAAATAGCATAGCAGAAGAGAAAACTCAGAAACTGCAGGAGACGCTCGATGAACTTATAAAAGAAAAGGTGGCAAACAAAGAAAAGGAATTTTCAGAAGTTATAGAGAAAACGCTTAAATCCAGAGATACTCAGGAAAAGATTTCAAACGAAATAGTTACCTGGCTATCAGAGCATAAGGATTTTCTCTCCAACGTTCTCGAGGACAAAGTGAAAGCAATTATTACGGAAAAGAAAGAGAAGGAAATTGTAAGGAATATTGAGGATTTCCTGAAGAGCGGTGACTTTAAGGACATGATAAAATTGCAGTTTATGAACTATCTTGCAACTTCCCGAGATGCTTTCACTAATGCTGCAAAAGAAGCCCTGAGGGAACAGATTGAAAGGGAAGGAGAGAAGGTTCTTAAGGAGGCAATGAAGGATATAGACTCAACAGTTCGTGAGGTTGTGGAGAAGAAGATAGAGGAGAGTCTTGGTGAAAAACTGGAAACTGTGGTCTCTGACCTCAAAAGCACCATAGAGGAACTTAAAAAAGAAGTCGAGAATTTAAAAAGCAGCGTGGAGAAAGGAACGCCTGAGCCGGAATCTGCGGAGGAAGAAAAAGTAGAGGAAGAGAGAGAGGGGCATCAGCTTGAACTTACAGACAATATGGAAGAACACATAGAGGGCCTTACAGGTGGAGAAAACGATGAGGTGGTAGAGGAAGAGAGTACTTCTGTTCAGGTTGAAGAAGCACCGGTTAGTACAGAAGAAGAGGAGAAGAAAGAGGAGCCGGTTCAAAGAATAGAGAGTGAGGAGAGGGGGATAAGGCTTACAGATATTTTAAGAATAAAGTATTACGGTCACTCCTCATTCCTTGTTTCTAACAGTGAAGTGAAAATTCTAATGGATCCTTATAAGAAGGGCGCTCTTGACGGTGCCATTAATTATGAGCCCATAAACGATATTGCGGATATAGTTACTGTAAGTCATGGCCATATGGACCATGCCGGCTGGAAAGAAATTCCTGGAGACCCTGTTCTTATAGAGGAAGCGGGTGAAAAAGTGGTAAAGGGTGTAAGGTTCAAGGGTATATCTGCATATCACGATAAAGCCCATGGTGCGTTACGTGGAAGTAACATGATATTTGTCGTGGAAATATCAGGAGCACGGCTTGTGCACCTTGGAGACCTTGGACATATTCTGACCACTGACCAGATAAGAGAAATTGGACTTGTGGACATTCTCATTGTTCCTGTAGGTGGCTATTTTACCATAGATGCAGAGGATGCCTGGCAGGTGGTCGAACAACTTGACCCACTCGTGGTTATTCCTGTTCACTACAAAACACCCTACGTTGATTTGCCGGTTTCTGAGGTTACGCCTTTTATCAACCGCGCTGATGATTATGGCTATAAAGTGGACGATCTCCAGAGGTCAGAACTTGAGATAGAGAGATTGCCCAAGAAGAAAACCGTATGGGTATTCAAACCAGCCAACATAGCCTGAACCTTAAGGCTAAAACCAGAAAACAAATTGAGGAATACCTCAAGAGTCTGGGAGAAAAGCCTTATCGGTCTACCCAGATAATCAGATGGTTATGGCAGAAGGGAGAGTCGGAAATTGAGAAATTCTCCGACCTCCCCCTTTCTTTAAGAGAAAGATTAAAGAAAGATTTTTTTGTTTACCAGGTAAAACCTGTTTCTATCCATAAATCCTCTGTAGATGGGAGTATTAAGTTTTTATTGAGGTTGTTGGATGGTAGAGAGGTCGAATCTGTGTTTATTCCAGATGGGAAAAGGAGAACTGTCTGTGTATCATCGCAGGTGGGATGTCCGCTGAAGTGCACCTTTTGTGCAACAGGTAAACTTGGTTTTACCCGTAATCTTGAGTTCTGGGAAATACTTGAACAGGTCAGATTTGTTCGCGATTATACCAAAGAGCGAATAACCAATGTTGTATTTATGGGAATGGGCGAGCCTATGCTTAATATTGATAATGTATTTAGGGCTATAGATTTACTTCAGGAAAATGATGCTTTTAAGATAGGCGCAAGAAAAATAACCGTCTCAACAGCGGGTGTTGTGCCTGGCATTTATCGTCTTCTTGAATATAAGAAACAGGTGAAACTTGCTGTCTCTCTCAATTCGGCAATCCAGGAAAAAAGAGAAGAGATAATGCCCATTGCAAAGAGATTTCCCCTTTCTGAACTTAGAAAAGCCATTCTGGACTATTACAAAATAAAGAGAAGATGGGTAACTTTTGAGTACATTCTCCTTCCAGGTTTTAATGATACCGAGGATGATGTGCGAGCGCTTGAAAGATTTATAAAAGGTATTCCCTGTAAGATAAACCTTATTCCATACAACGGTTTTGAAGGTTCTCCATTTAGAGAACCTTCAGATGTTGAGATAGAAAGGTTTTTGAGAAAACTTTATAGATTAAAAGCCACAGTGACACTAAGAAAATCCAAAGGCAGGGACATAAAAGGAGCCTGTGGGCAACTTGCTTATCTCAAATAACAAGGAGAGGAAAATGGGAAGCACAGAGAGATATATAGAAATAGCAGAAAAATATGGTGCTCATAACTATCACCCCCTGGATGTTGTGATAGAAAAAGGGGAAGGCGTCTGGGTTTGGGATGTTGAAGGTAAGAAGTACCTTGATATGTTAAGTGCCTATTCTGCACTTAATCAGGGACACAGGCATCCTAAGATTGTAAAGGCGCTTATTGACCAGGCTAATAAACTCACACTTACCTCCAGAGCATTCCATAATAACGTGTTGGGTGATTTCCTGAAAAAACTCGCTGAACTTGCTGGATATGATAAGGTTTTGCCCATGAATACAGGCGCAGAGGCAGTTGAGACGGCTCTGAAAGCAGCAAGGAAATGGGGATATTTGAAGAAAAAGGTCCCTGAAAACAAGGCTGAGATAATTGTGTGTGCAAACAATTTCCATGGAAGAACAATTACCATTATCAGCTTCTCCACAGAAGCCCAGTACAAATTTGGTTTTGGTCCATTTACACCGGGATTCAAGGTTGTTCCCTATGATGACCCGGAGGCACTTGAGAATGCGATAACTGAGAATACAGTGGCATTTATGTTTGAGCCGGTTCAGGGAGAGGGTGGAGTAATCGTTCCACATGAAGGATATTACAAAAAGGTTAGAGAAATAACAAAGAAACACAACGTTCTACTCATAGCAGATGAGATTCAAACGGGCTTTGGAAGAACCGGAAAAATGTTCGCAGTCTGGCATGAAGACGTAAGGCCAGATATTATTGTAGTGGGTAAGGCACTTGGTGGAGGAGTATATCCTGTATCAGGTATAATAGCAGATGATGAGGTGATGGATGTGTTTACACCTGGTGACCACGGCTCAACTTTCGGTGGCAATCCACTTGCGGCAGCAGTTGGTATGGCAGCCCTTGACGTTCTTATTGAGGAAAAATTGCCGGAGAGAGCCTATGAACTTGGTGAGTACTTCATGGATAAATTAAGAAAAATAGATAGCCCATTTGTGAAGGAAGTAAGAGGTAAAGGCCTGTTAATTGGTGTTGAGATTAAAAAGGAACACGGTACAGCAAGACCCTACTGTGAAAAATTGAGAGATCTTGGAATACTGGCCAAAGAAACCCACGAGCAGGTTATAAGATTCGCGCCACCTCTTGTTATCACCAAAGAGGAAATAGACTGGGCTCTTGAGCGGATTGAAAAGGTGCTTACAGAGGGTGCGTAGTTCTTAATCTGATAAAGAAATACTTATAGCGGGGCAATGCCCCGCTTTTTATTTTCAGTCATCCATTAAAAGCATGGCATCGCCGTAGGAGAAAAACCTGTATCTCTTACTTATTGCCTCCTTGTAAGCCTTCTTTAAATTCTCAATACCGCACAGTGCGGAAACGAGTAATAGCGGGGTAGACCTTGGAAGATGGAAGTTCGTTATAAGACCATCTATCACCCTGTATTTGTATCCAGGATAAATAAAAAGTTCCGTATAACCTGAGAGTCTCGAATTATCAAATGCCCATGACTCAAGGGTTCTTGTACTTGTAGTCCCAACGCTTATAATTTTTTTACCCTGTTTTTTTGCTGATTCTATTTTTTTTGCAACATCCTCTGGTATTTCGTAGTACTCTGCATCCATTCTGTGTTCCTCTACCTTTTCACTTTTCACAGGCTTAAACGTTCCAAGTCCTACATGGAGGGTAATCTCAAGAATTTCCACCCCGTTCTTTCGTAGACTTTCCAGTATTTCCGGAGTAAAGTGCAAACCGGCAGTTGGTGCTGCAATGGAGCCATCCTTTCTGGCATACACTGTTTGATACCGGTATTCATCCATTTTTGTTGAGGGTCTCTTTATATAGGGTGGGAGGGGCATCACTCCGTATTTGTCAAAGAATTCTGTGACGTTTTCTGAAGAGATAATTTTTAAAACCCTGTAACCCGGCCTGTATTCGATTACTTCAAGAAGCCCTTTTCCGCATCTAAATCGTATTCCGGGTTTCGCCTTCCGTGAGGGTTTCGCAAGTGCATTAAAGGTCTTCTCATCCCTTATACCTGTTAGGAGAAACTCTACTTTACCTCCCGTATCCTCTCTTTGGCAATAAATACGTGCTTTTATAACTTTTGTGTTGTTGATAACAAGGACATGTTCCCTGTTAAGATATTCCACAATGTTTTTAAACTGCTTGTGTTCAATCCTTCCTGACCTATAGTGTAATACCATAAGCCTTGATTCATCTCGTTTATCCGCTGGAAATTGAGCGATAAGACTCTCTGGTAGTTCAAAATCAAAATCTGATATTAGCATTGACTTATCGGGTCTTTACAAGATTAGCGAATTTAAGGGACAGGGTCTTTATGCCGTCTGTAAAGAGGACCTTTACTTTGTCCCCATTCTTAACCAGTATCCTTCCCCTGCCAAACATGGGATGGTAAACATAATCTCCTCTATGCAGTTCGGTTTGTTCTCTTTTCTCTTCCTGCTCTCTCTGAATATCCTTATGTCTTTTTGTAACGGAGTCAAAGATAATCACATCCTCGGGAAGTTCATCAAGGAATCTTGAAGGAGAGAGAAATTCTCCGAACCTTATTGAACGTTCTTTTGCGTAGGTAATTATGACACGTTTTTTAGCCCTTGTTATGGCAACATGGAAGAGTCTTCTTTCTTCTTCAAGTTCGTAAGTGGTGGATAAAGCCGATTTATGCGGAAATACACCATCCTCCATTCCTGTGATAAAAACGTTTTCAAATTCAAGCCCTTTCGCATTGTGAACCGTCATTATAGTTATTCTATCTTTTTGTTCAATATCCATATCATCCTGAGCAGTTTGAACTGCTATATGTTCCATAAAGTTTTCCAGTATGGGTTCCTGTTGGCTTATTACGAATTCCTGTGCCAGACCAAGAAAAGCATTGACGTTTTCTATCCTTCCTTCCACCTTCTCTCTGGGTTCCTGTCCCTGATAGGTCTTTCTTAAGTAGTTCTCAAATTCAAGTGTATTTATCAGTTCGTGCAGAATGGTAAAAATATCCTCTTTCTTTTCCTTCAATTTCAAAAAATGCTCTATGAGATTGTAAAACCTCTTGAGTTTCTCGTATTTAAGGCCCTTATATTCGACAAAACTCGGAATGGCCTCTAAAAGATGCATATCTTCCTGAAGGGCATAGTCTGAAAGGTGCTTAATTGTTCTTGTGCCTATTCCTCTGTGTGGTGTATTTACAATCCTGAGGAAGGATATATCATCCTTTGGGTTGAGGATGAGTTTAAGATACGCAAGAATATCCTTTATCTCTTTACGTTCAAAAAACTTAAGTGCTCCAACTATCAAATAGGGGAGGCCTCTTTTATTAAAAACCTCTTCAAAGGTTCTTGATTGAGCATTCGTTCTGTAAAGGATTAAATTCCTTGAGAATGGCCTTCCAAATTCCTCTATTTTTGACGCCACAAATTCTGCCTCTTCTTTCTCATTAAATGCCTCATGCACAATGAGTTTTTCACCTTCCGGACCTTCTGTCCAGAGAGTTTTGCCTTTTCGCATGGTGTTGTGGGATATGAGAACACTCGCAGCCTTCAATATATTTTTCGTTGACCTGTAATTTCTTTCAAGTCTTATAATCTTTGCACTGGGAAAATCCCTTTCAAAGTGCAGAATGTTGCGTATATCTGCCCCTCTAAAACTGTATATGGACTGGTCATCATCTCCTACAACGAATATATTTCCATGTTTTGATGACAGGTGTCTTAAGAGTTCGTATTGTATTCTGTTTGTATCCTGATACTCGTCTACATGTATGAACTTGAATTTTTCAGAGTAAAAATCCTTGACCTCTTTGTGTTCCTCAAAGAGTTTTCTGGTATTGAGAAGAAGGTCATCAAAATCCATGGCATTGAGTTCGAGAAGTTTCTGCTGGTACTTTTTATAGAACTCGTAGTGCCATTCAGATTCAGGTTCGTGCCCTGCTTTTATTTTCTGTATATGATGCAAAAGACGTTTTGGCGTTTCTCTGCTTTTAATTTCTTCAAGCAATTTCTTTACAACTCTCAATTGGTCATCCCGGTCAAATATGCTGAAGTTTTTGTCATAGGGCAGATATTCTATGTTTGCCCTGAGGATTCTCACACAAATTGAGTGGAAGGTTCCAATGAAGAGCCCCTTTGTGCTAATGTTCAAGAGTTTTTCTATTCGGCCTCGCATCTCGTTGGCTGCCTTGTTCGTGAAAGTAACTGCAAGTATATTCTCTGGGTGCACCCCTAATTCCTTTATGAGGTAAGCCACTCTGTAAGTAAGGACACGTGTCTTGCCGGAGCCTGCACCTGCAATAACAAGTACAGGCCCTTCGATGGTTGTAACAGCCTCCCTCTGCTCTGGATTAAGGTCTTTTAACAGAGGGTGGTTAGTCAAAGAAGAGTCTTGCAAATTCGTATAAATCCTTTGGTACTAACTTAATTCCACCTGATACTTTTTTAAGGTCAACCACCACCACTTTGCTGCCTTTCATGGCAACCATTTTTCCGAACTCGCCATTCTCAACGAGTTCCACAGCCTTTACACCAAGAAGCATTGGAGTTGTTCTGTCTATTGCAACAGGAGAACCCCCTCTCTGTAAATATCCTAAAACAACATGTTTTGCGGTATAACCTGTTCTCTCCTGCAGGATTTTAGCCAATTTTTCAGCAACTCCACCGACTTTCACGTGTCCATATTCATCAACTACTTTTACCTTTTTCTCGTCTTCTTCAGAGAGTTGTACACCCTCCGCAACTGCTATAACAGCGAACTGTTCACCTCTACCGTATTTTTCCTTTATAACCCTGACAATGTCATCTATGTCTGGTTTTACTTCCGGTATAAGGATGTAATTGGCCCCACCTGCAAGTCCGCCGTAAAGGGCTATCCATCCTGAGTGTCTGCCCATTATTTCAACCACTATAATTCTTCGGTGGGACTTGGCAGTCGTAGCAAGCTTCTCTATGGAATCTGCTACAATAGACACAGCCGTCTGAAATCCTATGGTATATTCTGTTTCGAGCACGTCGTGGTCAATGGTTTTCGGTATACCAACGGCCGGTATACCTGCTTCATAAAGCTTTGCCGCAGCACCCAGTGTATCCTCCCCACCTATTGCTATAACAGCATCAAAACCGAGTTCTTTGAAGTTTTTTATTGCTTTTTCCTTTGTTTCTTCATCTTTGACTGGATTTGTTCTGGAAGTTCCTATTATTGTTCCACCCTGAGAGTATGAATTCCTTACTGTTTCCTTGCGTAACTCTTTGAATTGTTCCTCTAAAAGTCCCTTCCAGCCATCAATAAACCCGAAAACCCTGTGTCCACCGTATTCTGCCCTGTACACTATTCCCTCAATTGCAGCATTTAACCCCTGTGCATCTCCACCGCCTGTAAGAACGGCAATTCTAAGGCTTCTTCTCTTTTCCATTTTGGTTCCTTTCTTTTCAGTGGTTTTTCTTGTACTCATCTCACGCTTTGCCTGCTGAGCCAAAGAGTTGCATTTTTGATTTTACTGTTTCTGTTACCACTTCCATCCCTGCACCGAGGTATTTTCTCGGGTCAAATGTTGTGGGATTCTCTGCCATGTACTTTCTCACTCCAAGAAGGAAAGACAGCCTGAGGTCAGTATCAATGTTGATTTTCCTTATCCCGGCCTCAATAGCCTTCTTAATTTCCTCATTGGGTACACCTTTTGCTTTTCCAAGGTCAACTCCAAGTTCTTTAAGTCCCTCTATTATGTGCTGCGGTACACCGGATGCTCCGTGAAGAACAAGAGGGATTCCTACAAGTTCCTTTATCTTCTTTATCCTTTCAATATCGAGTTTTGCCTCACCTTTGAATTTATAGGCTCCATGTGATGTGCCGACTGCCACGGCGAGAGCATCAACTCCTGTCTCGTCAACGAATCTTTTCGCATCGTCCGGGTCTGTGTAAATAGCAACGTCACTTTCCACCTCGTCTTCTTTTCCAAGTAGCCTTCCAAGTTCTGCTTCTACAGTTACCCCCATTGCATGGGCTATTTTGACTATCTCTGAAGTGAGGCGAACGTTTTCCTCATAAGGTTTGTCTGATGCGTCAATCATGACGGAAGTAAAGCCATATCTGAGAGTCGTCATTATCTTTTCGAAGTGTTTGCCGTGGTCGAGGTGAAGGGCCACCGGGATATGTGTATTGTGTGCCGCAACTTTAACGATTTCAGACAAAAATTCAACCCCTGCATATTTCATTGCCCCTTCAGATACGGCAATGATGAGGGGTGAGTTCTCTTCCTCTCCTGCTTTTATTATGGCTTTCAGGAATTCAAGATTGTTTATATTGAATGCTCCAACCCCATAACCTCTTTTATCAGCATCTTCAAGAATTTCTTTCATTGTAACGAGTGCCATAGTATCCTCCCTTTTAAATTATATTAAATTATAAGGTGTTCCACCTGTTTATCAAAAATGCTGCATTAATCTTCCCATTTGAACGTGTAAACAGAATTAATCAGGAATTGTGAGAGTGTTTTCCTGTTTTTAACCGCTTTTTCCAGTGGAGTAAATACAATATCTCCTTTCTTTACCCCAACCAGAACATTAAACACATTTTGGGAAAGTGCTTTTAAAGTCCCCATGGCAAGCCTGAAAGCGAGGAGTCTATCGTGAAACACAGGTATGCCTCCCCTCTGAATATGCCCGAGTACAGATATTCTAATGTCATAACCTATATTTTTTGACTTTAGAAGGTCTGCCACCTCTTTTGCGGAGGCTTTACCCTCTGCCACTATAATTATGGAATTACGTCTTCCCTCCTCATATCTTTTTCTGAGTCTTTTTGCAAGTTCCTCAACGTCTGTTTCCACCTCAGGTATGAACACGCCTTCTGCGCCAGTTGCAATGGCAGCATTAACAGCAAGGAAACCGGAGCGATGCCCCATTACCTCTATAATAA
Source organism: Caldifarciminota bacterium (assembly GCA_027038175.1). Lineage (GTDB taxonomy): Bacteria > Hydrothermota > Hydrothermia > UBA1063 > CAJXJZ01 > CAJXJZ01. Next base: position 12,570 of record JALVYB010000057.1, read on the forward strand.
AGGTTCTGTCATGGGAGGATGCGGTATCCTTTATTTTATCCACTGCATCCTGTATGGTGGTGAGTGCAGTATGCATACCGAGTGTCTCATCCGTTCCGTACATATCATTGTCAATAGAGGCAGGGAGTACTATACACTTTACCCCTAATTTTTGAAGGTCGTAGGCACCCCTTAATGACCCGTCTCCGCCTATAACAACTAACAAGTCAACACCATCCTCAGAAAGAACGTTCTTTACGTGTTCTCTCACGGAGGGGTCTTCTTTAAATTCCGGGAATCTGGAAGTACCAAGGATTGTCCCACCTATTTTTAGGAGTCCTGCCACATTATCATAGGTGAGAGTATGCCTTTCCCTGTTGTATATGCCCTTATATCCATTTTTATAACCGAGTACTTCATACCCATTCTCAATAAGCGCTCTTGTTAAATACCTTATAAGGGGATTCATACCAGGAGAATCCCCACCAGAGGTGATAATCGCAACCTTCATTGTCTTGCTCCTTTTGCAATAATAAATAGTTTTATAACTTTTTCAAGTGAGTGAGATTCACCATTAAATTTAATATCAAGATAATACATGTCAGGTTCAAGGTCCTGAAGGTCAAGAGGTATTTCTTCCACGCTCCCTCCTCGAAATTCAAAATGCTGGGATTTTACCATGGTACCTGCGAAGTTAATGAAATCAATTCTGCCTTCTCCTGAAAACCCGATTTTAAATCTCAGGTTCGCTTTCCCTTTTTTAACAGGGTTGGGATACACGTAAATGAGATTAAGATTTGATGTTTCAACACTTTCGGATTCGTGGAAATTCACATAAAGGTTATGAATTGGGTTTACATATACATGTCCCTGGGTAAAATCAGAGATATGGAAAGATGTAGCAAAAAGATACCCATCATCCGTAATATAAGCGATATCCGAAAAACCATCGTTATCAAGGTCTGTTATCACAGGGTTTTTAACAATAGAGGAGCCTTCAAGCGGAAATCCGTCCACCTTTTTACCGTAAATAGTGTAGCAATCAAGGTGTTCCCCGTGTGCTACAACGATTTCATCCTCTCCATCCGAATTGATGTCCGCCGTAACTATACCTCCGCAGGTGGTATCAGATATGGAAAGAGGAAAGCCGGACATTAATGCTCCATTAGCATCTATAGCATACAGGAATGAGTCAAGTACAAAGGCAAAGAATGGACCATCGTTGTATCTACCCATTCCAATGTATCCTTCAGGCAAACCGTTAAAATCCCTTTGCCATATAGATTTTCCAGTAATCCTTAGTGCTTCAATATTCCCGTTCCCTTTTATACTCAAAAAGGCAATCTGTGTGTCTGGAAATCTTGATACAATAAACGGTGAAAAGTACGGAGCAGGATAGGAATTTCCTGCAACCTGCATGTTTCCTCTGTCATCTATTATATGGATTTGCCCATCTGTTCCCTGAGTGAAAATAAGGTTTGAGTTTAATGTCGCTATACCGCCTCTTAAAGGTGCAGACAGATTGTAAGATATATGCTCATTTCCCTGTAAGTCAATGAGATGAAGTTTCTGGTCCTCATCACCAGCAAAGATGAAAGTTGTATCTTTAAATGTTCCAAATGAAATAGGGCCTCTTATTTCACTCCCTATAGAGTGTTCCCATATCCTGTATACTGAGTCACCTTCATAACCGTAAAGATAAAGATTTCCCTCCAATGTGGCTGTTGCTATATAGATAAGAGAGTCTTCTTTTAAAATTGCCGGTGAATTTACTGGTATCTTCCCACCTATACTGTCTTCAAAGAGCACATTCCCATTTTTTCCAAGTATAGAAAACAGGGTGAATGAGTCTATTGTAGTGGTATCCAGACGCACAAGGTCCAGGGAGTCTATATAGACATGCTGTAGTAAGGCAAAAACGGAATCGTACTCCATATAGGTTTTTCGTGGTGTGTTGTAAATCATATAATTTATATTACTATCCTGAACTCTATAGCCCACTCTAACAGGGAAACCCTGTATATTCTTTTCTCGTGACACAATCACTCGCATCCTTTCAGAAATTGTATCTGGCATGGTAAATACGAGATTCGTTTGATTATTTTCGTTATCATTGCTCGATGGGGTGGTCCAGGGAGCAAGTTTGGTATTGTTACCTTTAAAATAGGTGTCATAGGGACATCCAAACCATGTATACGCGTAGGGAGAAAGGTCTGTCCATTTTTCAAAATCCTGCACGTGGTCTGCTTCAACCACATCAACTGCCATGGGGCGTACAGCGTTTACTTCATTGTAAGCATAGTTTTCCCACAAAATTCTATCGTCCACATGCCATGTGAGTATACCATCTGCAGGCTCAAGATAGTCGTTTTCTCCGAAGAAATGAACCAAAATGCCGTTTTTCCACTTTCCGAACACCCGGGCTGTATCATTGCAGATGACCGTATCATTAAAAGACAGGTTTGTCTCAAGGTTTTCAAAGAGAAAATACTCATGTGAGTTTACAGGTACTTTCAGGAATCTTGTGCCCCTATAAGGGTCTTCTGCAAAATAGGGGATTGTATAGTAGAGATTACCATTTTTTCTCAGGGAGAAACTATCTATACCCACTGAAATAGGAAGAAGCGTGACAGTATCCGGCCGCTGGGTTGCAGGTAGTATCTTAAGGATTCTATCATCAACAAATCCCTCTCCAAAGAGATATTTCAAAATCCAATCAGTCCAAAGACGCGTCCAGGCATTTGGATAGGGTGGCAATACCCCTGATGGTATTCCCTCTGCTGTCAAATATGTCCCTGTTGTCATAATCCCAAAGGCTCCCACTCCAGAACCGTTGTAACGTGTATCGTAAAGGTCTGGATAGAAAAACATATTGTGTCCGGATTCGTGGAAGAATGTTCCATTAATCCTGACATCAACGCCATCCTGGCTCATAGTTTCGCTCATTATTTCAGCATCAAATACAGTGTCTTGCCCGTTGTTCAAAACTATATATGGAACCCCGAGATAATACTCAAGTGCGCCTGCAGGCACAGTAACAGCAGGCATATCATAGGGTGAGTCAAAATTAAGATCAGTCTGCCACGCAGAACCCGGATGGAAGATAACGTATCTATCAAACACACCTTCCTGATAGTCCTTTATACCATTGTTGTCAATGTCCTCAAAGTTGACTGTTGGGTCTTTGTCTGCTGCTATAAAAGCATCTCTCATAAATGTTACAAGACCAAGTTCAGGGTCTTCCCCCCATGCTGAGTAATACCCTATTGTATGAGGCACTTTGTATGGAGGGAGTCCGGAGTCAGGTTTTACCACCCATTCAATTCTTACCTTGCCATATGTTGCGGCTTCATAATAATCTGCAAGTGCCTCAGTGAGTGTATTGAAAAAGGTCCAATCATGAGGTGGGTCGTAATAAGGATTGTATATAGGCTGTCCATTACAGTCTGTCCCTATTATCATTGGCTCTCCGTTACCGGTCATCACAAATGTCCCATCTCCGGTGGATTTGGGGTCATCCGGCTGTTCCTTTTGAAATTCCACTCTTAAAACAAGCAGTCTGATAACAACTGGCTGTTTTGAATTTCTTTTTGTTGCAAATTTCCTGAGTCTCTGAATTGGCGGATAGGTTTCATAAGTAAAATCGCTGTTGAGTCTTGCCAGTTTTCTCTGTATCTCTCCATATCGTTTGGTTATGATGTTTACATTATGCACTCTGTAATTGCCCTGCAACTTGTGAAATCCAGAGACAATTCCCTCAGAAGGCAATGTATTGAACAGAAATAAAAGAGTTGCAACTATTGACATAATTCCTCCTTATTCTTGGTATTTTTATAATTTTAATCCACAATATGGGTTTTCGGAAACTCTGGATTTACTGCTGTTGCTTTGAATGTCCTCTTACAGAGTGGATTTATTTCAGGTTTTTCTCAGTGTTTTCTATAAGACGGTTAAGATATTTCATCTGGGATTTAACCTGTTCAATCCATTCCTTTAACGCCTCCTTTCCATGTTCTGTTATCGTGTACACCCTTTTAGGTGGACCACTTTCTTCAGGCATTTTCCACTCAGAGCGAACAAGGTCCATTGCTTCAAGTCTTCTGAGAACTCTGTATGCAATTCCCCTTTCAAGAAATTCCGAGGGTATCCCAAATTCCTGTGCTCTTTCTATTAGTTTGTAGCCGTAAGATGGTTCCTCAGCGAGGAGAGAGAGGAAAATAACCTCAATAAACTCCCCGCTTTTGAATCCCAGTATTCTATACTTACATCTTCTCAACTGTCCCCCAACTTTTCTTTAATCTCAAGTATCATTGATTTCAGTTCTGCAACCTGTTTCCGAAGGTCCTGTACCTCTAATTTGAGTCTCCGTACCTCTTCATTTTCACCTTCTGGATGTGGACCATGTTCATGGTGATGCTCATGTGGGTGAGGAGTTTCTTCGTAATGGTAATCTCCTTTCAGTAGTTCCTTAAGGACATCCTTTACCTTTCCGTATGCTCCTACAACAGGTTTTATGCCATATTGCATGAAAAACTCCTGTGCCCTGGGTCCCATACCACCTGTCACTATCACATCAGCCCCAATCGTGTGTATGAATGCTGGCAACTCCCCTGGGTTATGTGCCTCCGCGTAGGGATTTTCTATGGATTCAACTTTTTTAATTACGTTTCCATCTGCGACTTCAACAACCACGAAGTATGGACAGTGCCCAAAGTGGTAACTTATCACACTTTCAAGGTCCTTTGCCTCATCTGCTGTAAATGCAATCTTCATTTTTATCCTCCGTTTGAGAATATTATAATACCGATTAAACGTATATGCAAATTGCATATAGAAACCGAAGAATGCTTTTTAATAGTGGGGATACGCTGAATGAATATAACTTTTTGATATATAGCATTTTATATTATGCTGTGTATTAATTTTCGTCAGTGATTCGGACACAGAGAACTTTAGAATACGCTGTAAAATAGATATTTTAATTTTGTAATTTGACAAATCAACGATTTACCCGTAAAATACATAAGCGAAATTGCTTAATGCTTATGTTTTAGGAACTGAGGAGGAGTTATAAAATGTTAGCAGACTGGCTGAAAAAGCGGTACGATTCGTTATGGGAGGCATTTGAAACAGATGCGTTCAGAGTTGAAGATGCTTTACGGGTTCTTGAAGACAGGTTTCAGGACGACAGAGAGCAGGTGAATGTCATTCTCTCGGAACTCAGGAAGGCTGGTTATCTCTCTGTAAAACCTGATCCAGAGGATAGAAGAAAGAAGATTTACTCTTTAAAGGACAAAAAGGAGATAATAAAGGAGGCACTTTCCATGAATGAAAACAAACTTACGAGAGGCGACCTTGAAAGGCTTTTAAAGAGGGCAGCGGATTTGATACGCACGAGGGTGGATTATACCTTTATTCTTGTGTTGCTCTTTTACAAGCGCATCTGTGACAAGTGGAAGGATGAGTATGAAAGGGCATACAATGAGGCAATAAAGGACGGATTTACAGAGGAAGAGGCAGATATTGAAGCCAAAAAGAGTACCTGGCATGACTTTAATATACCTGAGGAGTTTTTGTGGGATAGATTGAGGTCAGAGCCTGCGAAATTGCCTGAGAACTTTTCAAAAGCCATGAAATCCCTTGCGGAAAAAAACCCCGAGTTAAGGGATGTTTTTGCAAATATAGACTTTGTGCAATTCACTTCAAACCCGGAAAACGCAGAGATTTTAAGGCAACTTGTTGAACTCTTTAGTTCTTACTCCTTGAACAATGTATCCCCGGATATACTCGGAGAAGCCTACGAATGGATTTTAAGGTATTTTGCTCCTCAGAAAGCCAAGGAGGGTGAGGTATACACTCCCCGTGAGGTAATAAAACTCATTGTTGAAATTTTAGACCCCAAACCTACAGAAAGCGTATATGACCCTGCCTGCGGTTCTGCCGGCATGCTTATTATTTCTCACACGCACGTTAAGGAAAGATACGGGAAGAAAGAGGCTGAGAAACTGTTTCTCTACGGTCAGGAAGCCAACATAAAGACCCTTGCTCTTGGCAAGATGAATCTTTACATTCATGACATAAGGAATGCACAACTTGTTCTCGGTGATACACTTCTTTATCCCAAATTCAAAAAAGGTGACGGGGTTATGAAGTTCAAGGTGGTTATAGCCAATCCTCCCTGGAATCAGGACGGATACCCTGAAGATACTCTAAAAAAAGGCGAGTTCTGGAGGGAGCGGTTTAAATACGGTTTCCCCACAAAACAGTCTGCTGACTGGGCATGGATTCAGCACATGCTGGCATCAGCAGATAATCAGGACGGAAGGGTGGGAGTGGTAATTGACAACGGCTGTTTATTTAGGAGTGGAAGGGAAAAAGCCATAAGGTCAAAAGTAATAAAAGATGACCTTTTGGAGGCAGTAATACTTTTACCTGAAAAGCTTTTTTACAACACAGGAGCACCCGGTTCCATTCTCGTTTTCAATAAAAATAAACCGGAGGGTCGGAGAAAGAAAGTTCTATTTATCAATGCAAGTGAACTTTACGAACAGCATCCTGAGGTAAGGAAACTAAACCGCCTTGGAGAAGAACATATTAAGAAAATAGTAAGCGCTTACAGGGAGTTTAAGGACATAGAGGGCTTTTCAAGGATTGTTGATTTTGACGAGATTGAGGAAAACGATTACAACCTCAATGTCTCCTTGTATGTTTATCCGGTTGAGGAGGAAGAGGAGATTGATATACTGGCGGAGTGGAAGGCTATAAAAGAGATAGACAGGGAACTTGATAAGATTGATAGGAAAATTGAAGGCTTTTTAAATGAATTAGGATATGGCAAAGAAGACAGGGGATAAAGGCAGTGGGAAGTTGAGGATTTCAGATGGGTATTTAAACGTTTGGGGCTTGACATTACGCACTGTTAAGTGTATAATACACTTAAAATTAGTGAAAAAGGTACTTAAATATGCTTATACCTAAGCAGATGGACGAAGTTTTCAGGGCTCTGGAAAGCCAGATTCGGCAGCAAAATGGGAATAAGGTTTCCCTCGTAATCATAGGAGGGACCGCGCTGGCTGCAATTGGAAGTTTTGTGCGAAGGTTCACAAAAGATGTGGATGTTCTGGGAGAGGCAGTGGAAGATGCGGGAGAGGTGAAAATACAGAAGATTGAACGTTTTCCGGAATTTTTACATAAGGCAATTCAAAAAGTTGCAAGGGATTTTGGTCTTCCTGAAAACTGGATGAATTTGGGTCCTGCTTCCCAGTTAGATATGGGCTTACCGGATGGTTTTCAAACCCGCTTAATACGCAAAGCATACGGAACTCATCTTGTACTTTACTTTGCAGGGCGTAAGGACTTGATTCATTTTAAACTTTTTGCTGCTGTTGACAGGGACGATTACCACGTAGAAGACCTTTTTGCACTTAAACCTACCAGAGAGGAATTGCTGGAAGCAGCAAGGTGGACTTTAACTCAGGATGTTTCTCCTGCGTTTCGCACGTTGCTTGAGCAATTTTTAAACAAAATGGGGTACAAAGATGTTGCCGAACAGCTTTAAGAGTAAATTTACCAGTACCTTTGTGGAGATTTTGTGGAAACAGTGGCGGAAACTCGGTGTCTCGGTGTGGGGAGATAAAAAATATATCTGGGAATGGCTTATTGACCCTGAAGCGCTGATTGTTGCGACGTATTTATTTCAGGAAGAAGACCCGCACCTTTTCCATGTTATGAAAAAGTGGATTGAGGTTAACCATCGTTTCCTTAATCTGGCGAGGTTGAAAAGGATATGGAAACAATATTCAGAAGTTGCAAAACAGTTTAAAATCCCTGTAAATAAACAAATAGAAATTCAAGAGTGGGTGAGAGTAAAAGACAGAAGCAGGGCAGAGGAGATACTTTCTACACCAGACTGGGAAGACCCAACTCTTTTGTGGCTTAAACTCCGTGCGTTTATGGGATCTGGTGCACGTTCTGATACCATTATATACTTTTTCTACCATGACATAGGCACTACCTTTTCTATCGCTCGCAATATGTTTATAGACCAGAAGAGTGTTCACGAGGTCATGCGTATCTGGGAACCGGTCGGTTATGTTCGCAGATTCGGACAGAAAAGAGGCTATATAATTTCAGCGGTTTTTAGAGAGAATATCTTTAAGACAATGGAAGTTAAACACCTTCCTGTGTGGTTTAATGCCGGAAAGGTATTTACGGGGTTGGCTCTTGTAAGTGGGGCTGTTAACAAATACTTTGAGCATCAGGACGCTTATATATTATCTTCTCATATTCGGGACATACTCCCGATGATAAGGGAAATATGGGAGATAACAGGTCTGAAATTGCCGGGCTCGGCGAAATATCCCGGGAAAGAATATGTACCGGTATTTCTTCAATCCTTATATGAAGTTTCTCAACGTCTGGGGCAACGAGGTGATGCTTATAAAAGAGAAACACAGGAAAACAAAATTACTCCGACTGTCAATGAAACTGGGGGTAATTATATGAGTTTTAATGAATACGAAATGTATGATGCAGCCTATCGTGCTCTTCGCAGGCGGTATCCTGCCAGAGAAGGCTGGGATATTATTCCGCAGGATACAAGGAGCGGGTACAGACCTGATTTTGTGGTGGAAAGAAAAAACTCAAGTGGTATAATAGAGAGGATTGTTGTTGAGGTTAAGGCTGTGTGCAGAATTACCTGGAGATATATAGATCAAATAAATAAGTATGTGCGAAATTTATCCGGTAAGAATGTAAAAATTGTTGCTAAATACCTTATAGTTCCCTCAGGTGCGGATATTGATGATATAGTACCGGGTGATATTGAAGTTATTTATTTAAGGAATTTTTTGTGTGAGTAGAAACGGAGGAAAGAGGTGGAAGAGAAAAAGGATATAGAAAGACAATCGGATAATAAGAAAGAGAATGAGATTAAGTTAAACTTATTAAGTGAAGTTCCAGTAGAAGAAGATAGATTTGGAGTCCATGAAAGGGTTGCAGATTTAATCTACAGGATTATTGAAAAAATAACCGAAAAGGATAAATGCAAGAAGAAAAATACTATTGGGTTATTTGGCACTTGGGGAGCAGGGAAATCTTCAGTTATTAATATTTTAAAGTACAAATATAAAGAAAAATTAGAAGTGTTGGTTTTTGATTCGTGGGCATATAAGGATGACCTGTTGAGAAAAACATTTTTAGTTCAAGTAGCAAAGTTTTTGAATTTAGAGTCTAAGCTGGTTTCAGAAGTCTTCGAGAAGAGGAAGAAGGGGAATTCTGAGCCTACAGTTAAAGAGTATTTGACGAAAAGAATAATAGAACAAAAAGTCGATAAACACCCTAAGATAGATATTACCTTACCACTTTACATTATACTTGTACTTTTAGTATTCAGTTTATTAACACAAATTTTCCAAGTTTATTTACCACAAAATAAGGAACTTGTTTTTTTAAGTATATTCTTATTCCTATCTGTAATAGGTTGGTTTGCTAAAGAGAGGTTACATCTTAAGGAAATTTTCTCTCCATTTTTAGGAGGCTATTTTGATGTAACGGAAAATTCAGTTACTGCTGAGAGTAAAGATGTTACCACCGAACAATTCCAGGAGTTGTTCTCAAATCTAATTGATAGATGGATAAAAGATAAGGTAGATAACAATAAAAAACTTGTTATAGTGCTTGATAATCTTGATAGGGTGACCAACGAAACCGTTTTGAAATTTATTTCTCTTTTACAACTTGTGACCGAGGCATTGATGCACGATGAGAGAGAATATTTATGCGAACGTGTAATATTTATAGTTCCAATTGATAAGAAACGTTTGTTGGACATATTGGGCTCAATAATGTTAAGCAAAGGAGTTGTGGGGGATGAAGAGAGTTTGGAATCGGATGGATCTAATAGTACAGGTAATACTTCTAACATCCAAGAGATAGACTCTAGAAATTCACGCGAGAATTTTGCTGAAGATTTTATTGAGAAAATTTTCCCATATACTGTGACTTTGCCGGAATTGGTTCCGAGAGGCTGGAAGAAATTCTTTGCTGAAAAATTTATGGAAGCCTTTGAGAATAATAAAATCGGTGATTTTGATATAGAGCTAATAATGAGATTATTCCAGAGAGGGCTGGAAGTCTCCAAAGATAAACTCACTCCGAGGGAAATAATCAATTTTATTAATCAAATGGTAACGCATTGTATATACTGGTATGAAGGGAATAAAATAAATGGGCGGTTTCTTATAAACCTGGCAGCCTTTGTCTCTATCGAGCGTTATGAATCGAAATTCCTTGAAAACATGGATAATCTTTTAAACTTAAGCAATGTACTCGGCAGTTCTGAAGTTATCAAAAGGTCCATTAAACCTTATCTTGATTCTGGTTATTTGGATTTGAATGCAATGGTAGAAGACTTTTTGAGATTTAAATTCAAAACAAAATATGTTGGCGAAATACTCTATGGCAACAGGTTAGAAAATGCTTTAGTTGATGGTTCTTTAGAATCTGTTCAGACTATTTATAAACAGCTCAATGATGAATATGCCTTCAGCAGATTAGTTCTAACTGTTCTTCATGATAATATTAAAGTCTTGAGCATGGATATAAGAAGGTTGGGAAATTGTTCTTATGCATTGAAGAGTTATATAGAGGAAAGTCAGTATAAAGAAAGTATTCTTAAAGAATTGGAATCGGCTATGAAAAATTTTGTGAGTGGCGATGATGGAAAGGCTTCAACCTTGGATGCAAATTCCACTAAGGGTGTTGTGTATATGCTTAAAAATATTTCCAAGGAGACGACTAAAAGGGACTTATTTGAGAAAATCGTTAATGTTTTAATAGCCACAGAGTTGGAGGAAGAAAATGAGTAAGTACAGTCCAGAATTTATTAAGAGTATAGCCATATTATTGAAAGGGATGGAAGATGGCGATAGAGACATTTTCGCACAAGTGTTTAAAGAAAAAATCAATAATTCTGGCAATGACAATCTTATACTCAGGGTTTATCGTGAGTTAGTGAGTAATTGGGAAGGAGAGGAAAATTTATTGAATGGTTTAATTGATGAGCGTGTGCTCAAGGTCTTCACCAAAAATGTTTATGAAAGTGTAAACAAAAGTAATATCAATACTGATGGATTCAATGAAATAAGTAAAGAAGATGTAAAGATTCTTCATTGGCTTCAAAATAAGGAATGTAATGAGTGTTTGGATTATTTGAAAAAGACTTTAAATAGTTTATCTAATTTTATATCTAATGCCATTTTTAACACCAATTTTAATGTCAATAACAATGAAGGAATAAAAGGATTCCTGGTGGCGTCTAATATACCGGATTTAATTTTTTACGCTACTCTACTTCTTTACAAAAAAGAAGTCTTCGATAAGGGAATAGAGCCAGAATTGAAAGCATTATATGAAAGTAGACTTTTTCAGTACGACATTTTTTTTAGAACATCTTCTCAGGAACAATATAGAGAGACTCTTATGAGGGGTAGGGCTGTTGCTGTTATTTTGTGGAGTCTGTGGAAGGACAAAATGAATTTTCAGAGTGGTATATCTATCTCCTATAAAGATATTAATAATCGTTGGGTTAATGCTAAAATTCCTGATATAGTCTATGGGATTATGTCCACAAAGTTAGAGCATTTTTCTTGGGATATATTTGGGATATATCTTAAAGGAATTGAGGAACATTCACTAACATATAAATTTCTTGAATCGGTAGAGGGAATAAATGTTCAGAAAACAGAACCTTTTAAAAATATTATTGCTGAATGGGTGGTGGATAATACGAAAGAGAAAAAAGTACTGGTTGATTTTGCGCGATTCTTGAAAGAGTATGCAAATAATAAATATTTAGAGAGAATAAAGACACTCACAGAAGGAAGTCCCGATTGGTTTAAGGCGTTAGTAAAAGAAAATCTTGAAGGGAAAAGTGAGGTACTGTGGGAGAAAACTTGTGAGTTCCTTTCATTGGAACCTATTGTTGAGGAGTGGAGGAAGGACAAGGAGTTGGTGGATAGTATTAAAGATTTTTTGAAGAAGCGGTTGGAAGATGAAAGTGTTATAAACGGATTACTTAAAAGTGGTGACCATTATCTTCTTAACATTCTCCAGAAGTTCACGGAAAGAACTAATAGAAAATTAACAATCCCATTTGTGCTACTTGGTGAAAAAATTTGCGAGAGTTTAATTGGCTGGTTTTCGAATGAACCTCAAAGTTCTCAAATAAATATGGCATTTGTCAAAATTATACTGAAGTATTTCGAAAGATTTATCAGTGAAAAAGAAATCCCCACTTTTACGGAAAAGTTTAAGACTCTGATTAAAGACAAATTTAGTAACCTGGATAGTGAAAGATTCGCTGAGTTGTATGATGATTTCCTTAAACCATTACTCGAACCATATTTGAATCAGGAGTATATTCAGGAATTAGGGCGAAAGGTTATCGGCGATAAGTTTAAGAAGTCTGAATTAAAAGTATTTATCACGCTGGTTGATACAGCGGGGTTTATTAAGGACGATATAGGTCTTAAAGAGAATATAGAAAGTCTCATGCATCAGGGTAATGTTGATAATCAGATATTGGAGTTACTGGAAAAATTGAAGGGGTATATAAGATGAAAGATAGAAATTCGAAATCTACAAAGTATTCACCCCTCTATAAAATCCCGGAAGATTGGGAGGTGGTGATGTTGGGGAAAGTGGCTGAAGTCGTTCAAGGTTTTGCATTCCCAATCAAGTATCAGACAAAAAATCATGGTAGGTATCCCTTTGTGAAAGTGGGGGATATGAATCTTTCCGAGAAATATATAAAAAAGTCGGAATTTTTTATTGATGATATAGATCTAAATCAAATGAAGGTAAAAATTTACCCACCTGGAACCATTATTTTCCCGAAAATAGGGATGGCAATCTATTTAAACAAATATAGAATTCTAAGTGTTTGGGGTACAATTGATAACAATGTGGCAGGTTTAGTGCCAACCAAGAGGGTAGATTCAGAATTTCTGTTTTATTGGTTGAGTGGAAAATTGGATTTAGCACGAATAAGCGGGAGAACGACCACTCCTTCTATCAAAAAAACAACTATTCAGCAAATTCCCATCCCCCTTCCCCCTCTCCCCGAACAGAAGAGGATTGCGGAGGTGCTTTTGACTGTAGATGAGGCTATTGAGAAGGTTGATAAGTCCATAGAGAAAACCGAGAGGTTGAAAAAAGGGTTAATGCACGAACTTCTTACAAAGGGCATAGGGCATAAGGAGTTTAAGAATACGGAGATTGGAAAGATACCGAAAGAATGGGAAGTGAGAAAGCTGGGAGAAGTAGTTGAGTTAAAATATGGCAAGGGATTGCCTGCTCGTAGACGGAAATCTGGGAATGTACTTGTATTAGGTTCTAACGGTATTGTAGGGTATCACGATAAGCATTTGGTCAATGGACCTGGTATAGTTATCGGGAGAAAGGGGAGCATTGGAGAAGTTTATTATGTTAAGAGTGATTTTTGGCCAATTGACACAACATATTATGTGGTTCTGAAAAGGGATGTTGATTGGAATTGGATGTTTTATATGTTAAAAATGGCAAACTTGAAAAAATATTCGCTTGCGGATGTGGTGCCCGGGTTGAAACGTGAACTCGTTTTATCTGGGAGAATCCCCCTCCCCCCTCTCCCTGAACAGGAAAAGATTGCGGAGATTCTTATGACTGTTGACAGGAGGCTTGAAATGCTCAGGGAGAAGAAAAAGGTGCTTGAAAGAATTAAAAAGGGTCTTATGAATGACCTGCTTACAGGAAGAAGGAGGCTGAAAGTTGAGCCAGAAGAACAAAAACTTTTCTGAAGAGCATTTAGTTGAAGACTATATTGTAAAGGGCCTTGTTAAAAATGGATGGAAGTATGTACCTCCTGAAGAACTTGAGAGGGAGAGTTTTGAAGAGCCTTTGCTTTTACCCAACCTTTTAAGGGCTCTGGATAGAATCAACAAGCACCAGAATATAGGAGAGGAGGAGAAGAAAAAAGTCGTTAATGAACTCTCCATTATCCCAACGGGCATAGAAGGTGCAAAAAGGATTTTAAAGTTTTACAAGTACGGCATTCCCGTAAAATTTGAGAAGGAAAGAGTTGTAAAGTACATAAACCTGTTTGATTTTAAGAACATTGAAAACAACGAGTTTATCGTTTCAAGACAGGTTAATTATCAAGGAAGAGATCGTATAAGGGTTGATGTTATTCTGTATGTAAACGGTATTCCACTTGTGTTAATAGAGTGTAAAAATCCGGCTGACCCTTCTGTTAGCTGGTATAATGCCTATAGGCAGATAAAAGACTATGAGCGAATTGTCCCTGAACTCTTTAAATACGTTCAAATAGGTGTTGCCGTGGAGATGCTTGCAAGGTACTTTCCCATAGTGCCGTGGCAGGAGGAGGTTTTTACATACGAATGGAAGGAAAAGGATAAGGATTCAATTGATTCTCTTCTGGATATGCTCACACCCGATACTCTAATTGATATTGTCAGAAATTTCCTTTTCTTCAAAGAGCAGTACGGTAATGCTACAAAGGTTATAACGAGATACATGCAGTACAGGGCTGCAAACAAGATTGTAAACAGGGTTCTTAACAACTTAAAAGGTGAGGAGGAAAAGGATAGGGGGCTTGTGTGGCACTGGCAGGGAAGCGGTAAAACCCTTACAATGATTTTTGCAGCGCACAAACTCTACTATGCAGAGTATCTATCAAATCCAACGATTTTCTTTGTTGTGGACAGGGTTGACCTTCAGGACCAGTTGTCCTGGGAGTTTGAATCTCTGGATATATTCGACGTTGAAGTAATAGAGTCAATTTCACACCTTAAACAGGTTGTATCTCACGATGATTTTAAAGGGAAGAGGGGAGTTTTTATTACCCTGATTCACAAGTTTTCACCTGATGAGTGGGATGAGTTTGTGAGGGATATTAAAGCCCGTTCCCTTAACAGCAAAACCATAGCAACAAGACGGAATGTAATTGCTTTTATAGATGAGGGGCACAGGAGCCAGTACGGTTTGCTTGCTGCACAGATGAAGGATGTTCTGAAAAATGCGTTCTTCTTTGCCTTTACAGGTACACCCATTGCAAAGAAGGGCAGGGATACTTATTCTGCTTTCAGTTATCCACCGGAAGAACCGTATCTTGACAGGTATTTTATAACGGATTCTATAAGGGACGGTTTTACTGTGAAAATCGTTTATCAGCCAAGGCTTGATAAAATGCATCTTGACAGGGATTTACTTGAGTCCTTCCTTGAGAGCGAGTTTGAGGAACTGCCAGACGAAGACAGGGAGTATGTGGAGAAGAAGGTAAGAGAGAAAATAAACCGTATAAAGGTTTTTCTTGAGGATTCAGACAGAATAGAGGCGATTGTACATGATATTGTAGAGCATTTTAAAGAAAACGTTGAGGGTAAGTTTAAGGCAATGATTGTTGCAGGAAGTAGAAAAGCCTGCGTTATTTACAAAGAGAAGATTGATAAATTGCTTCCTCCAGAGTATTCAGAGGTGGTTATGAGTGGAACGACACGGGAGAAAGATGTCCAGTTGAGCAATTTCGTCAGGGATGAGATTGCAAAGTATAATGTGGGAAATATGCAGGATGTGAAAAAGACAGTGATTGATAAGTTCAAAGATGAGGAGTTTCCTAAGATTTTAATAGTCACAGACATGCTACTTACAGGTTTTGATGCTCCCATACTTCAAACCATGTATCTTGATAAGCCTCTTAAAGAACACAGGCTCCTTCAGGCTGTTGCAAGAACGAACAGACCCTATAAGGGTGTGAAAGAGGCAGGGATGATAATTGATTACATTGGTATTCTGAAGAATCTCAAAAGGGCGCTCAGCATTTATCTTGAGGATGATATAAGGGGTGCCCTTTACGATTATGACTCCCTCAGAAAGGACTTTATAGCACTTCTCAAAGAACTTAGAGAAATTTTGGCTGGTGTTCCTTTGAATTATGAGCGAGAGACCATGCTTAAGGCGGTAGAGATATTAACCTCTGATACTATGAAAGAAAAGGTATTCGTGGCAAAATACAGGGAACTCAGGAAGATTTTTGAATTACTTGGTCCCCATGAGGTTAAACTTGAATACCTTGAGGAGTATAAGTGGCTTTCTGGAATTTACACGTATTACTCCAAGGTTGTGCGGCGTGAGGAAGTGAGGAAGGTCCACGTGAAAAAGTACTTTGAGAAAACCCTGAAGTACATATACGAATCAATTGAAATAGAAAAGATTGAGAGAAGTCTTCCACCCATTGAGTTTGACGAGAAGTACCTCGAGATACTTGAAAAGAAGGTAAAGAGTAAGAAAGAAAAGGCTGCAAATTTAGTTTTCGCCCTTAATAAGTTCGTTCTCGTTGACAGGCACAATAATCCTGTGTATGAGTCTCTAATTGACAGGGTTGAGAGGCTCGTAAAAAGATGGATGAGTAAAAATATTGACTATGCAGAGCTGTATAAAGAGGCTGTTGAGGTATACAGAGAACTTGGAAGAAGAAGAAAGAGACAGATTGACCTCGGAATGGATAACATGGCATACGATATGCTTTTAAAACTTGAAAATGTGTTTGGAAAGGATGAATCGCTTGTTGATGATGTGAAAGACCTTTATAAGAGGCTTGAAAAGTACATGTTTCCCGGCTGGATGTTTCAGAGGACGGTTCAAAAGGAGATAGAACAGGAAGTAAGGAAATTCGTTCGTAAGTACAAGTCTGAAAAGGGAATCACCCTTTCGGAGATGGATGAACTGTTTAATAAACTCATGGACAGCGTGGCTAAGTATGGTACCTGAATTTAAGGACTACAGGGTTATTCACAGGAAGGTGAAGTATCCCAGAATTGAAATGAAAACAGGTGAAGTTGTGTTTATTCTACCATGTGGGCAGAATCCTGATGAAATTATAGAGAAGTACTCGGACTGGATTTTAAAAAAGAAGAGATTTATTGAGGAAAGGTTAAAAGAGGCTGAAGGTAAAGAACTTGTTGAGAGAGATGTAGAGGAGCTTAAAGAAATTATCAATGAGGTAGTGCAGAATGCAAGTACAGGACTTGAGGAAAAAGTTGAAAAGGTCAAGTTCCGGAGCATGAAGACCAAATGGGCGAGTATGAGCAGGAAAAGGACACTTACTATAAACCCCATAATGAGAATGCTTCCCAAAAGGCTCATAGAGTATATTGTTTTTCACGAGGTCGCCCATTTGAAAGAGAGAAGACACAATGAGAGGTTCTGGAAGATTATCCGCAGGAAATTTAAGGATTACGAAGACCTTGAGAAAGAACTTTTCACTTACTGGTTTTTGATACACACAAAACATTTTAAAAAGTCCGTATGATTCTTTGATTATCCCCTCTCAGGGTTGTAAAATTTTAATACTATGAAAAAACTGTGGGCTCCATGGAGGATGGAGTATATCCTTAATGTTGATAAGGAGGTCGGGTGTCTTTTCTGTAATGTTCCAAAAGACAAGGACGAAAAAAGATTTATTCTGAAGAGAGGTAAACACTCGTTTATTATGTTAAATCTTTTCCCATACAATCCCGGCCATTTAATGGTGGCGCCTTATAGACATGTAGCCAGTTTCGGAGACCTCACAATGGAGGAAATCGCGGAAATAGGCAGGTTCGTTCAACTATGTGAAGAGGCACTGAAAAAAGAGGCAAATCCTGACGGGTTTAATATAGGTATTAACATTGGAAGGGTTGCAGGTGCTGGTTTTGATGGACATATTCATGTTCACATTGTACCCAGATGGAATGGGGATACGAACTTTATGCCCGTTTTAGGGGAAACTAAGGTTATTCCCGAGGGAATAAGGGCAACCTATGAAAAGTTAAAGAAATATTTTGAGGAATAGTTATGGAGGAATTTGGATTTTCTACCATAGAAGAGGCACTGGAAGATATAAGAAGGGGTAAATTTGTCATTGTTGTTGATGACGAGGATAGGGAAAACGAAGGTGATTTTATTGTTGCTGCAGAAAAGGTTACACCAGAACACATAAACTTCATGGCAAAAGAGGGGAGGGGACTTATATGCCTCGCCCTTAATGAAAAGAGGTTCGATGAACTTGAACTTGAACTGCCTCTCCATAATACCTCAAAACACGGTACAAATTTCGGTGTGCCCATAGATGCAAAAGAGGGAACAACCACAGGTATATCTGCGTTTGACAGGGCACTCACAATTCGCCTTGCAGTAAGAAGGGATGCCAAGGCAGAGGATTTTGCAAAGCCGGGTCATGTGCATACTTTGAAAGCATTGAGTGGAGGTGTATTAAGAAGAGCAGGGCATACAGAGGCTGCTGTTGACCTCGCAGAACTTGCAGGACTCTATCCCGCCGGAGTTTTAGTGGAGATTATGGATGAAGATGGTACAATGGCGAGGCTTGACAGATTGATAGAAATAGCGAGAAAGCATAATATAAGGATTATTACCATAAAAGACCTGATAAGTTATAAACTGAAACGAGAAAAACTCATAGAAAGGGTGGCAGATGCAGACCTTCCTACAAAATACGGGCACTTCAGAATAATAGGATATAAAGAAAAATTGACCGGACTTGTTCATGTTGCCCTTGTTAAGGGAGACGTAAAAGGAAAGGAAAATGTTCTTGTAAGAGTGCATTCTGAATGTCTTACAGGTGATGTTTTTGGTTCTTTAAGGTGTGATTGTGGTGACCAGTTGCATACTGCTATGCAGATGATAGAAAGAGAAGGGCTTGGAGTGCTATTGTATATGAGGCAGGAAGGAAGGGGCATAGGGCTTGAAAATAAACTCAAAGCCTATAAACTCCAGGACTTGGGCTATGATACTGTTGAGGCAAATGAAAAACTCGGTTTCCCCGCTGATTTAAGGGACTATGGAATAGGAGCACAGATTCTTGTTGACCTCGGACTTTCTACAATAAGGCTCCTTACCAATAATCCCAAGAAGATTATAGGTCTTGAAGGATATGGATTAAAAGTAGTGGAGAGGGTTCCCATTATGATAGAGCCTAATGAGGTAAATTATAAGTACCTCAAGGTAAAGAAGGACAAACTGGGGCATTTGCTTGGAGAGGTTATTGACAAAGGAAAGAACTCAAAGGAGTGATTATATGAACATTAATACTCATAAAGGTAAGATTGATGGAAAGGGTGTAAAACTTGGCATTCTTGTGTCAAGATTCAACTCCCTTGTAACAAAAAATCTGCTTGATGGTGCACTTGATGCATGTGAACAGTTCGGTGTAGATGAGGTTGATATCTACTGGATACCGGGTTCATTTGAGATTCCCGTTGTTTTAAAAAATCTAATGAACAGTGGAAAACACGATGGTTATGTGGTTCTTAGTGCTGTGATAAGAGGGGAAACGCCGCATTTTGACTTTGTGGCAGGTGAACTAACGCGTGGTATAGGAAGGCTTATGACGGAGACTGGCAAACCCGTTGCTTTTGGTACGGTAACAACAGAGACCCTTGAACAGGCACTTGATAGAGCAGGAGCGAAGATGGGAAATAAGGGCAGAGATGCGGTTATGACTGTACTTGAAACCCTGAGCGTGATAAAGAGTTGATTAAAGACGGCGATTTTATATTTCTCTACGGGGGGAAAAGAGCACAGTTCCTCATAAAGTACTCTAAAGATAAACCCTACTTTGAGTGTCATCTCGGGAAAGTTGAATTCCCTGAGGGTTTTGATTATGGAGATGTGCTTTACACAAACAAGAATAAACCCCTCTATGTATTGAGACCCACTACCTCTGACCTTGTTTTTCGTGTAAAGAGACTCACAACCATAATGTACCCAAAGGACATGGGATATGTGGTTTTGAATCTCGGGATAAAGAGTGGAGACAGGGTTATAGAGGTTGGTTCAGGTTCTGGCGCCATGACCATTGTACTTGCAAGTCTTGTTGGAGAAAGCGGAATAGTTTATTCCTTTGAAAGGAGGAAGGAGTTTCTCGAGAATGCCTCACATAACGTCAAAAGGGCTGGACTCTCTTCAAGGGTAAAGTTCATGCTGAGGGATGTTGAGAAAGAGGGGTTTGGGGTGTTTGATGCTGACTCTGCTGTGATAGATGTTCCAGAACCCTGGACACTTGTTGGGCATGTAAAGAAGGCCTTGAAAGGCGGGGCACCCGTGTTTTTCCTCTCACCCAACATAGAACAGGTTCAAAAAACATATAAGGCTCTCAATGAACACGGATTTGTCAGAATGAAAACCGTTGAGATACTTGAAAGAGAGATAAGGGTGAGTGAAGGGAAAACAAGGCCTCTTGAGAGGATGATTTCCCATACAGGATATCTGACTTTTGCTCATAAGGTGAACCATGAAGAAGGATAAGTTTATAAGTGGATTTACCTTTATAAGAAACGGAGTTAAGCTCGACTACCCGTTTATAGAATCTATAAGGTCAATAATGCCCATTGTGGATGAATTTGTTGTTGTGGTGGTTGAATCTGAAGATGATACACTTGAGCGGGTTCAGTCTATAAAAAGCAAGAAGATTAAAATTATTGAAGAGAAATGGCGTGAGGACTTAAGAGGCGGTGGTAGATTGCTGGAGTATTACACGGATATTGCAAAGGATGCTGCAGCGGGGAGGTGGCTCTTTTATCTCCAGGGAGATGAGGTTGTCCACGAAAAATATCTTGAGTACATAAAATGTGCTCTAAAAACGTATTTGAATAATGATAAGATTGAAGGTTTTGCTCTTAAGTTCAAGCATTTTTATGGTAGTTATGACCTTTATCACGAAGGAGAGGGCTGGGTGAGAAATGAAGTAAGGATTATAAGAAATAATCCAGAAATAAAATCTTTCAGGGCGGCATCTGGATTCAGGTGGAGTGATGGGAGGAAACTCAATGTTGTAATGCTTGATGCATACGTTTATCACTATGGATGGGCGAGAAAAAGGAGTGTTATGAAAAAGAAGATACTTGAGCATTCCTCCTGGCACCATAAAGACGAGAAGGTGCTTAAAGACCTTGAGGATAAGGAACTCAAGAAACTGTATAAACATGCTCATTCGTTGCATCTTTTTACAGAGACACATCCCATGGTAATGGAGAATAGATTAAAAGAAAGAGAAGATTATCTATCAGTAGACCCAAAATTATTGGATATAAGGGCAGTTTATAAGGTGAGAGACTTTTTCGCCAATATATCTGAGTTTTTGTTTGGAAGGAGAATAGGGGAGTATGAAAATTTTAAGAGGGCAGGTTATTATATGCCTTTCTCAGAGTTTACAGAGTGTAAAAAGGAGGAGTTATGAAAGGTAAATACCTACTGGTAATGTTTTTCTTGTTGTGGGCAAAGGGTAGGGCTTTTAACCCTGTAATGCCTTATAATCTCATGGATAATGTGTATTCTTTCCGTTCTCTATCTACTGGCTTTGTGTTCTGGGACTATATAGACTATGCGCAAAATCCATTGCTTCTTACAAAGTCCGATAAGAATGCCATTTTTACAGGACTTTCCAATTTAAATGCCTCTGAATTTCTCTTTGGAAACGCAGGTGATAATGACATCAAGTTAGGTGGAATTTATCATAGCGGGATTGGCTCAGAGGGATTGCTTTTCACTATGCGAAATCAGAGAGGTCCCAACATGAATCCCTTAGGAGTCCTGGGCGAGGTAACCATTGATTCTACAGTTTATGAGGATACAGACGCAGACGGTTATCCTGATGTAAGAAGATGGACGCATTCTTTCAGCAATGCCTGGTACAACAACACAGATGCCAGATTTTCTCTGAGTTTCTATCTCGATAGAGAAGATTATGGCCTTGGATTTTTCTTTTCTCATGTTCAGAACAGTCAGAAGAACGTTGCGGGCGGCGATACTTTAAACCCTTATGGAGTATTTGTTTTCAATGAAGAGGTGTTTAATAATGCTACCGGTCTTTTAATAAGTACAGTAGATGGTCTTGGAGATGGTTCTCAGGTTACAAGTTTTAATTCCTCACTGGGAGCGATTGGAGCCAACCTTACTCTTGGAGACAGGCCCCTTAGTGCACTTCTTGTTTACAGGGATGAGCACACTACGCTTAATGAGAATTATACATCTTCCATTTTAAGGAATAATGCTCCTCTTGAGCCGAACAATGTTCACTACATAAATAACTATTTTGAGAGGTCAAATAATGATGACGTATATTTCAAGAGGGTAAGTCTTCTTGCCATTCAGCTGGATAGTGAATTTGATGTTCTTTATGCTTTTGACCTTGGTATTTTGATGCACTCAGGTAAAATAGGGACTTTGTTTGATAGAAACATGAGAGTACAGGAGGACAATCTGTCTGATAGTATTAGAGTGAACCTCAACAGAAATACAACTATAACTTCTCTGGGTGAGCCTGAAGGAACAGGGTATGATGGATATTTCACTTTGATTAAAGGAATGTCTCTCGGTGATAAGGCATCAATGAGATTTGGATTTTCTATTTATGGAATGAAGGATAAAGTAAGAAGACATGTAATGAAAAGTGATACAACTTACAATGGGTATAGAGATGGAGATATACAACCGAACGATTTTGATGATTTTGATGACATACTCTATTCAAAGGTTGAGTATGATTCCACACTTGAGAGAACGAGTATAGAGGTATCTGTGCCGTGTGGTCTGGTATATAGGCCTCATAGAAAAGTAGAGTTAAGGCTTGGCGCAGTGGAGCATGTTACATGGACAAAGTCCCAGAACTATATAGTGGTTACGGGTTTAACCCCTCAGACGAGAGAGGTGATAAGAGGAGATGGAACCCACACAATCACGAAAACCGATCTGTCATTTGAAAACTCAAATATGGTTAGTGAAACCCTTACACCGATTACCAGTTTTTATTATGGTTTAGGATTTGACCTTACGGAATCCCTATCGGTTGATATTATGAATTTCTCCAATCTGGTTAATCTGAACAACTGGCAGGTTTCAGTTGTGTTTAAATTTTAGGAGGTGAATGATGAAGAGATATACTTTAGCATTGTTTATAACTCTGGCACTTTCTTTAAGTGCCTGCTCTCTTAAAGAGCCAGACCTTTCATCCGATCTTGGAGTTTCTTATCCAGTTACTTTGAATCCACTCGTAGTGCGCTCAATTTATACTGAATCTTATTCTCTGGGTTATTCAGGTTCACAGAACAGATTCTCTGATGTAAACCCGGATTCTGCTGGAATCCAGGACAGAGTGATTATTAATTTAAGTGCTCCCTTTACTGTAGGCGATGGTGGTGTGGAGGTCAAGGGAGTTAGAGGAAAAGTTATAGGAGACGTGGATTTTACCTATGTCGTTAACAATTACGAGAAAAGGCTTGTTATATATCTCTCTGGAATCAAAGATTCAACTACCTATGAGGTTCTACTTCACTCTAATCTTGTAAAGGACCTTTCTGGAAACTTTCTTGATGGGAATTATAATGGGAAGCCGGATTCATCCTTTGACGACTTTATTGCGTATTTCAGAGGTCCAAATCCGGACGCTGGTATTCCTGATAATTCTCCTCTTAGTGTAATGTTTACCTTTTTCTCTGATCAGATTAGTGGTGATGCACTTACCAATGATACCCTGTTTGTATGGCTTTCAAGGGTTGTTGATTCTACTACCATTTCAGGCAATTTTTTGCTGGCTAAGTATCCCGAGGGCGAAGACTTTTCCTCGCACGTCTCTTCTTATGGGATAGGCTCTTCCGGAAACATCGTATTTTTTGTGCTCTCCGGTCTTGATGA
This sequence comes from Caldifarciminota bacterium, assembly GCA_027038175.1. Lineage (GTDB taxonomy): Bacteria > Hydrothermota > Hydrothermia > UBA1063 > CAJXJZ01 > CAJXJZ01. Next base: position 36,294 of record JALVYB010000057.1, read on the forward strand.
TGCAAGGGGTTACACTTTTATCCTCAAAAATGGAATAAAAGATACAGCAGGGAGAGCGCTTGATGGAAACGGAAATGGTATTATTGAGGTTGAGGACAATGATACCATTTTCTTTAATGTGGCTGTTGGGGATTCTGAGGCAGTGGAATACCCTGAACTTGACGGAATAAATTATGACAACACATCCATTATACTTGAATTTTCAAAACCAATGGACATATCAACTTTTGGAGATTCCACAGTTGTAGTGTTTGATTATAACAATAACAGGGTTTACAGCAGATTGAGTCTTTACCCTGACAAAATGCATCTTAAAGTAGAACCGATGGTTCCATTATCCAGTGGTAGGATATATCTTTCGAGGAACCTGAAAGATACTTCAGGTTTGATGTTTGATGGAAATTCAAATGGTTTTGGAGGAGAACCAGGGGCTGACGACATATATGTGAGTTTCTAAAGGACTTTCACAGGATAATGAGAGGAAAACTTTATGTAGTTGCGACACCAATTGGTAATCTGGAGGACATTACGTTAAGGGCTATAAGGATATTAAAAGAATCAGATGTAATTCTTGCTGAAGACACACGTGTTGCATCGAAACTTCTTGGCAAATACGACATTCATGGAAAAAGGTACATATCTTTTCATGAACACAATGAGGAAAAGAGGATACAGGAAGTGGAGAAGTATCTGGAAGAAGGTAAAGTCATATCCCTTGTATCTGACGCGGGTACACCTCTCATACAGGACCCGGGTTACAGGCTTGTAAAGCATCTAAGAGAGATGGAATTTGATGTTATTCCTGTACCAGGTCCAACTGCGTTTGTAGCAGCGCTTTCGGTCTCTGGTATGCCCACTGACTCTTTTGTATTCCTTGGATTTTTGCCTCATAGAAAGTCCAGGAGAAAAAAACTACTGGATAAAATGAAGGAACTCAATATGACTTTTGTGCTCTATGAGTCTGTCCATCGGATTGATGCGTTAATGGAAGAGTTATGTGAGTATTTCCCTGAAAGGAGTGTTTTTGTTGCCCGTGAAATGACAAAACTTCATGAGGAGTACATTAGCGGTTTGCCCTGTGAGATAAAGAATAGTCTCATTAGAAAAGGAGAGTTTGTTATAGTGGTAGGTAAACAAAATGAAGGATAAAGCAAGAAATATTGTAAAGCCAATAGCAAGAGCAATTGCGTCGCTTGGTATTCACCCAAACGTCCTTACAATTACGGGTTTCCTTGTTACAATTGTATCTGCGTTTTTCTATGCTATGGGAAATTTTATAGATGGGGCTCTTGTTCTGCTTTTTGCGGGTTTATTTGACGTATTTGATGGTGATGTTGCAAGGCTTTCAAATAAAGTAACCCGATTTGGCGCATTCCTTGATTCTACCCTTGATAGATTCACAGAGTTTTTCATTTTTTCAGGTTTTGCCTATTATTTCAGGAAAAGTTTTTTGATTGTCCTTTTAGTGTTTACTGCGCTTTTCTTATCGTTGATGGTTAGTTATACCCGTGCGAGAGGAGAAGGGCTTGGTTATAGTACAAAGAAAGGTCCTATGGACAGACCTACACGGTATTTCTACATTATTTTGATGTCGTTTTTGCCTATTGGATATTTTGAACTCTATATTTCTGTGTTTATAATACTAACATTAATTACAGTCATAAGAAGGATTTTTGACCTTAAAAAACTTGACGAAATCAAGGAGGTTTGAAATGGGAGAGATTAGAGTTGCTATAATCGGTGTGGGTAACTGTGCGTCAAGTCTGGTCCAGGGTGTATACTACTATAGAAACGCCAAGGAGGGTGACTTCATTCCAGGGATAATGCACGTGAACTTAGGTGGGTATCACATAAGTGACATTAAGTTCTGCTGCGCTTTTGATATAAATGCTACAAAGGTTGGGAAGGACCTTTCGGAGGCTATATTCGCAGAGCCCAATAACACTTATAAGTTTACGGATGTACCCAATCTTGGTGCCAAGGTCTATAGAGGAATGACACATGATGGAATAGGAAAATACCTCGAAGGGATTATCAAGAAAGCACCTGGCCCAACAGACGATGTCCAGAAAATATTGAAAGATGAGGGAGTGGATGTCGTTGTAAATTTCCTTCCTGTTGGTTCTGAGGAGGCCACTAAATGGTATGTAGAACAGACTATTGCTGCGGGTGCTGCTTTTGTTAATGGAATCCCGGTGTTTATAGCAACAAGTGATTACTGGGGTAA
>JALVYB010000058.1:0-111389 GCA_027038175.1 Caldifarciminota bacterium
TTGTAAATTTCCTTCCTGTTGGTTCTGAGGAGGCCACTAAATGGTATGTAGAACAGACTATTGCTGCGGGTGCTGCTTTTGTTAATGGAATCCCGGTGTTTATAGCAACAAGTGATTACTGGGGTAAGAGATTCAAAGATGCAGGACTTCCTGTACTTGGAGATGACATAAAATCTCAGGTCGGAGCAACAATTGTTCATAGAACACTTGTACAACTTTTCCTTGACAGGGGTGTCAAACTGGAGAGAACCTCTCAGTTAAACGTGGGTGGAAATACTGACTTTCTTAACATGCTTGAAAGGGAGAGATTGCATTCCAAAAAGATATCCAAAACCCAGGCAGTAACTTCTTTACTCCCATATGATATAGGTGAAGAAAACGTGTATATTGGTCCTTCTGACTATGTTGCATGGCTCAAAGACAGAAAATGGGCATACATGAGGCTTGAAGGAAGAACGTTTGGTGACGTTCCCCTTAACCTTGAGTTAAAACTGGAGGTATGGGATTCACCCAATTCAGCCGGCGTAATGATAGATGCAATAAGAAGCGCCAAGATAGCAAAAGATGCTGGCCTTGCTGGTCCCATAATTGAGCCCTCATCTTATTTCTTTAAATCACCTCCCAAACAGTTCCCGGACTGGAAGGCAAGGCAGTTACTTGAAGAGTGGATAGTTAAGAATACAAGAAAGGAAGAAAAAACAGAATAAGTTGGGCAGATTCGGCTTTTTTGTGACAATTGAAGGAATAGAGGGGAGTGGAAAATCCACTCTCCTCTATGGTTTAAAAGAATACGTTGAATCGCTTGGTCTTGAGGTTGTCATAACAAGAGAGCCTGGAGGCACTACTTTTGCGGAAAGTGTAAGACAGCTTATCCTTCATAAAGATGATGATATAGACCCATGGACAGAGGTGTTTTTGTTACTTGCCGCCAGAAGAGAGAATGTTACAAAGGTTATTTTGCCAGCTCTACGGGACGGGAAGGTTGTGATAAGCGACAGATACACGGATTCAACCCTTGCTTATCAGGGCTATGGAAGAGGCTTGCCTCTTAAGAAACTTTCATTACTCAATAAGATGGCAACCTCAAAGGTTTTTCCCCGTCTTACTTTTATCATAGACCTTCCTGTAGAGAGGGGATTTGGAAGGAAGAAAGGCGATCTGGATAGAATTGAAAGGGAAGAACTTGAATTTCATGAAAGGGTGAGAAATGGTTACCTACTTCTTGCCAGGAAGGCGAAGAAGAGGATTAAGGTTCTTGATGGAACCAAGTCACCCGAAGAATTGCTTGATGAGGCAAAGAGGATTTTAAAAAAGGCATTAATTGAAAAAGGAAAAATAAGGGAGAAGCAATATGAAGGGTAAAAGAGGGACGTTTTTCAAAGTTGCACTTGTGTTTTTTGTAGGATTGTTTGGTGGTGTGGCAATTGCCTCGCAGGGAGGTAAGAAGTATGATACAAGAAAGATGTACGAGTTGTACTTTAAAACCCTCGATAGAATCACAAATTACTATGTAGATTCTGTATCTGAGGGCCAGCTCATAGAGAAATCTCTGGAAACCCTTGTGAATTCTCTTGACCCGTTTTCTGAATTTATGACACCTGATGAGTCAAAGGATTTTCAGATCCATACAAGCGGGTCTTTTGGTGGTATAGGAATTCAAATAGGTCTCAGGGATAACTGGCTTACTGTTATTGCTCCTATTGATGGTACACCGGCAAAGAAAGTTGGTTTAATGGCAGGTGACAGAATTATAGAGATTAATGGAGAATCAACAAAAGGGTGGAAATTGACAAAAGCCGTAAAGGTTTTACGTGGAGACCCGGGGACAAAGGTAAAAATTAAGGTTTTACGTAAAGGTGTTGAAAAACCACTTGAGTTTGAAATAACCCGTGCCATTATTAAGATAAAAAGCGTTCCTTACTATAGTGTGATTGGGAATGGCATAGGGTATGTAAGGTTTACCGAGTTTATGAACAATTCCAGCCTTCAACTAAGAGACGCTCTTCTGGATCTGAAGAAAAAAGGAGCCACGAAATTTATTATAGACCTGAGATCAAACCCAGGAGGACTGTTAAGAGAAGCCGTTAAGACAGCCTCGCTGTTTCTTGAACCTGGTAAAATAGTTGTGAGCACAAGAGGGAGAATACCAAGTTCAGTAGAGGTTGATACGAGTATTAATATGGGAACAGAGCTTGTAGATGCTCCAATTGTGATCCTTGTAGATAGAGGTTCTGCAAGCGCCTCTGAAATAGTTTCTGGTGCTATGCAGGATTGGGATAGAGGCATTATCATGGGTGATACCACTTTTGGTAAAGGCTCCGTTCAGAGGCTATTTCCTCTTGATTATGGCTATATACTGAAAATAACAATAGCAAAGTATTATACCCCCTCCGGCAGATGTATTCACAGAAGCAAATGGGAGGGCTTCCTTGAGGATAATACTCAGGAAAATAAGGATAAAAAACTTGAATACCATACTCTTGTACTTAAAAGACCGGTCTATTCAGGTGGTGGAATATCTCCCGATATATACGTAGTACCTGATACTATGGGGAGTGTCATTGCAAGGTTATTGTCTAAGTCCGCTTTCTTTAATTTTGCTGTAGAATATAAAGTAAAACATGGTAACATGTCTGAGAATTTTGAGGTTACCCCTAAAATGTTGAGTGAGTTTAGAGCGTTTCTGAAGAAGAACAAAATCACACTAAAGGACTACGAATATAAGGAAAACAAAGAAAAGATAAAGAAACTTATTGGCGCCAACATAGCAGAGGTGTATTTCGGAGAGAAGGGAAGGTATAGATACATGGTCTCCCACGATGAAGTTGTAAGGAAGGCTAAAAAAGTGCTATCCAGAATCAATTCACTAAGAGATTTAAGGTCATACTTGAAATCGCATTTTAAAAATGGAAAGAAGTAGGGATTTTGTCCATTTACATGTCCATTCGGAGTTTTCTATATTAGATGGTGTAATACATGTAAAGGACCTTGTAAAACACGCAAAAAGTCTTGGATATAATGCTATTGCTCTTACTGACCATGGGAACATGTTTGGATTTGTGGAATTCTACAAGTATGCCACAGAGGAGGGCATAAAACCCATTATCGGGATGGAATCTTATATTGCAGCGAAGTCAAGACTTGAGAAGAAAACACCCGACAATCCCACCTACCATCTTACCCTACTTGCAATCAATAACACCGGTCTCAAAAATTTAATGTACTTGAGTTCAAAGGCATACACAGAGGGTTTTTTCCAGAAACCAAGAATAGATAAAGACCTTCTTGATGGAAGAACTGAAGGGCTCGTTGCCCTTTCAGGGTGCATACAGGGAGAGATTGCCCAGCATGTGCTTAAAGGTGACATGCATGGTGCAGAGAGAGCACTCTCTGATTATATTGACCTTTTTGGCAGGGATAATTTCTTTTTAGAGATTCAAAATGTAGGGATTGAGGAGAATCTAATAGTCAACAAAGGACTTATAGAATTATCTGAAAAGCACGGTGTTGGACTTGTTGCAACGAATGATGTGCATTTTTTGAGAAAAGAAGATAGGGAACTACAGGATGTGCTTATCTGTATTCAAACAGGAAAGAGGCTTGATGATGAGGATAGACTGAAAGCGGAAACGGAGAATATATATTTAAGAAGTAAAGATGAGATGTGGGAACTTTTTGGAGAGATACCTGAGGCATTACTTAACACGGTGGAAATAGCAAACAGAGTAAATATTAACCTCCTTCTTGATGCTTCCAAGGTACACCTTCCGGATTTTAAACTACCTGAAGGTTATAGAGATTCTTTTGAATATCTAAAAGACCTTGCAGAAAAAGGTCTATATGAAAGGTTTCACGGGGCACCGCCTGAAGAGTACAGGAAAAGACTGAGGAGTGAACTTGAAATTATTGATAGAATGGGATATGCAGGTTACTTCCTTATCATCTGGGACCTTGTAGCAAATGCCAAAAAAATGGGTATTCCTGTTGGTCCTGGACGTGGTTCTGCTGTGGGCTCACTTGTACTTTACAGCCTTGGTGTAACAGAGGTTGACCCAATAAAGTATAATCTCATTTTTGAAAGATTTTTGAATCCAGAAAGGGTTTCCCCTCCAGATGTTGATATAGACATTTCGGATGTATTAAGAGACCGACTTATACAGTATGTCAGAGACAAATATGGAAATGAGAGCGTGTCACAGATAATTACCTTTGGTAGAATTATGGCGAAGGGTGTGATAAAGGATGTTGCAAGGGTACTTGGTTTTGAATACAAAGAAGGAGATAGGATATCAAAATTAATTCCACAGGGTGCCACTCTTAAAGAAGCCCTTGAAAATTCAGAAGAACTGCGAAATATTTACAATAGTAGTGATAAGCACAGAAAACTGTTTAACTATGCAATGAGACTCGAAGGGCAGATACGAAATACCTCAATTCATGCCGCAGGAGTGGTAGTTGCTCCAGGCAAACTCTATGAGCATGTTCCCCTTTACAGAACCAAGGATGGAGATACTTCCACGCAGGTTGATATGAAATCGCTTGAATTACTTGGTCTTATGAAGGTTGACCTTCTGGGACTCAGGACTCTTTCCATTATAGAAGAAACGGTGAGACTTGTGAGAAAAAGATATGACCCTTCTTTCAAAATAGAGGATATCCCTCTTGATGACAGAAAAACCTTTGAACTATTGCAAAAAGGAGATACTCTTGGGATATTTCAACTTGAATCAAGGGGATTCAGGGATATTTTGAGAAGATTGAAGCCAGACAGGTTTGAGGATTTAATTGCTATTGTTGCTTTGTATAGACCAGGTCCCATACAGTCGGGAATGCTTGAGAGTTATGTGAGAAGGAAAAGGGGAGAGGAGGAGATAGACTACTTTAGCCCTGAACTTGAGGATATCCTTAAGGAAACATACGGAGTTATTGCATATCAAGAGCAGGTCATGCAAATTGCCTCAAAACTTGCTGGGTATTCAATGGGTGAGGCTGATCTTTTAAGAAGGGCTATGGGAAAGAAAAAGCCGGAACTCATGAAAAAGCAGAGAGAAAAATTTATAGAAAAGGCAAAAGAGGTGGGCACTTCACCAGAACTTGCTGCTTCTATATTTGATAAAATAACCCCATTTGCAGGATATGCTTTCAACAAATCACACTCTGCAGGATATGCACTTGTCTCTTACAGAACAGCCTATTTAAAGGCTCACTATCCTCTTGAATTCCTTGCTGCGAACATGACTTTTGAAATGAATGCTCAGGATTCTCAGGCAAAGATTCAGAATTTTATTAAAGATGCTTTGAAAAACGGAATTGAGGTTTTGCCTCCAGATATTAATAAAAGCGAATATGAATTTATAGTTGAGGGTGGAGGAATTAGATTTGGACTTGGTGGTATTAAGAATATAGGGCATTCTGCTGTAGAAGCGATTCTCAGTGAGAGAAAGAAGGGCGACTTTAAAGATTTTATTGATTTTCTTGAAAGGACAAGAGATAGTTCAAAGGTAAACAAAAAAGCAGTTGAATCTTTAATAAAGGCTGGGGCTTTTGACGCTTTTGAAAAAAACAGGGCAAAACTGCTGAAGATTTATGCGGAATTTCAGAAAAAGCCAAGAAAGAAAGAAATGCCCAGTCTTTTTGGGAACATACCACAGGTGGAAGAAAAAAGTAAAATAGAAGTGGAGAATGTTGAGTTCTCTGATGAACAAAAACTTGCTTATGAAAAAGAGGTTCTCGGGTTTTTCTTCTCGGCAGGTCCACTCGATAAATTTGAGTTTTTAGAGTTTCTTCCCCAGGTAAATGACATAAAGAGACTTGAGAAAGCACGCATGCTGGCATATGTGCTTTCCAAAAAAGAGAAGAAAAACAGAAAGAAAGTGCCGTACGGTATAGTAAAACTATATATGGGAGGAGGAGAAGTTGAGGCCCTTTTGTTTAACGACAGGTGGGAAAGACTTAAAAACACCATAAAAGAGGATGAACTCTATGTTATTGAAGGAGATATAAGAAATGAGGATGAAGGAGTTAAGGTATTTATAAATGACCTTAAACCCGTTGTATCAAATAGTGATCTTACAGAATACATAAAAGGAGTGGCAGTATATGTCGAGCCTTCCTCAATTACTGATGAAACCATAAATGAGTTTAAGGTTACAGTTAATGAGGATAAGGGTTTTCCATTATTTGTAAAAGTCAACGGTATCATATACAGGTCCCAGACCTATAGAGTGCCTCTAAATGTAGACTATTTAAGGAAGATAGAGTCGTTACCTGGTGTTTTGAGAGTCATGGTCCTTTTTTAAAACATTGTCATTAATCTCAAGAAAAAGGTTAAGTACACTTTCCGGCTCAAGTCTTCTTAGTTTAAGTTTGTTACCTTTTTCTACCATAATAAGCACATTCTCTCTGTCTACTGTTATTCCCTGAATGGTCGTATTCTGTGCAAATAGAACTTTCAATTTCACACCATAGATAAAAGTTTTTAGTTCCTCAGGTAATTCACCAAATCTATCCTTGAGTTCCAGTGCTATATCTTCCAGTTTTTCAATATCCTGTGCCTCAGAGATCTGCGTGTAAAATCCCACTCTTGTTGTATCATCTTCTATATAGGATTCCGGTATAAATGCAGGAGTGTTGAATTTTAACTCAACCTCTTTGCGCTTTTTGCCTTCAATCTCAGAAATAGCCATTTCCAGAAGTTTGAAAAACATTGATGGCCCTATTGTTTCTATAAAACCATGTTGTTCCTTTCCAAGTAGATTGCCAGCACCTCTTATTTCCATATCTTTCAGGGCAATTTGAAACCCTGCACCAAGATGGTGGTATCTTTTTATTGTCTCAAGTCTTTTCAATGCGTTTTTTGAGATCTTTTGAGGTACTAAAAAATATGCATACCCTTTTCTATTGCCTCTGCCCACACGTCCCCTCAACTGATGTAGGTCTGAAAGCCCAAAGAGATGGGCGTTTTCCACAATTATCGTATTGGCCATAGGAAAATCAACCCCGGATTCCATGATGGCCGTTGATAGAAGAACCTGGGTCTCGCCTCCATAGAAATCAGTAAGAATTTCTTCTAATTTAGAGGATGGGAGTTTCCCATGTGCAACCCTGAGTTTTACATCAGGGAGCAAACGCCTGAGTCTTTCTGCAATCCTTGAAAGGTCATGGATTCTGTTGTGAATGTAAAAAACTTTTCCGCCTCTTTGCAACTCGTAGGATATAGCCTCCTTTATAATATTTTTATCTATAGGTCCTACGTATGTTTCAACCTCCTCTCTACCTATTGGAGGGGTCTCAATAATTGAAAGGTCATAGATTTTGCCAAGGCTCATATTCAGGGTGCGTGGGATAGGTGTAGCAGTGAGTCTAAGGGTGTCAATTCCCGGATATTTTTTCCTTAAAAGTTCCTTATCCTTAACGCCGAACTTGTGCTCTTCATCTATTATAAGAAGACCCAGGTCCCTGAAAGGAAAGTCGCCCCGAAGAACATAGTGAGTTGATATTACAATGTCACATAGTCCCAGAGCGACCTTTTCCTTTATCTCTGCAAGTTCTCTCTTTTTAACAAGTCTTGAGACCATGCAGACATTTATTCCATATTTTTCCAGTCGTTTTTTGAACAGATTATAATGCTGGAGTGCCAGAGGAGTCGTTGGTACCAGTATTAGGACCTGTCTTGAATTTGCAACTACTCTTGCGCATGCTCTTAATGCTACCTCTGTTTTGCCGAACCCTACATCTCCTGCTATAAGTCTATCCATGAGATATTCAGATGAAAGGTCTTTTAGTACATCTTCTATAGCCCTTTTCTGGTCTTCTGTCTCTATATATGGGAAATCAAGAGCAATACGTTCTTCAATCTCAGGTACGGGTCTATATGGTTTTTTACGTGTTCTTTTTCTCTCTGCGTGAATTTGCAATATCTCACGTGCAAGTTTATATGCTTTAAGTTGTATACGTAATTTACGTTTTCTCCAAGTCTCTTTTGATAGGGATGACAGGGCTATCTGGGGTCTGTCTACATTGAATCGCTCTACCAGGTAAAGATTGTGAGTGGGGACATCAAGTATTCCGTCCTGGAACACGAGTCTGGCACAGTCATATTCTTTCCCAAAGGCTTTACATCTTATAAGTCCATCAAATCTTGCTATCCCGTAATCAAGATGCACAACATACTCACCTTTCTGGAAGGTTCGCTGTATTTCGGTCCTTGAATGTTTCGTTTTTCTTTTTTTTCGGTAGATTGGAAACAACATTAACTCGGTAAACACGGCTATCCTGTTCTTATGGTCTACAAACCCCTCCTCTATAAGACCAATTTCTATTCGGGATGGCAAAATCTCCATATATCGTTTCCCTCTTTCCTTTTCTACAGTATAAAAGAGAGTAGTATAGCCTTTTGTAATAAAATTATGCATGTCAGCGATTAGTTCATTGAAATCTCTGTAAATCGGTGGAAGTGGCTCAATATTCATGTCTTTCCTATGCTCTGTAAGTAAAATTGTGATTCCTGGAGTATAGCCTTCTCCCGGAATCAGGAGAGTCCGCACCTTTTTAAGAGTTCTCTGTGTATCTTCTCTAAATATTCTGATTGAAAGGACCTCGTCGCCCATAAGTTCAATTCGTACGGGATGCTCTTCTGTTTCAGGAAACAGGTCAACAATCCCTCCTCTTACTGAGTACTCTCTGCTTTTCTCTACATAGTCAACCCTCTCATATCCCAGATTATGAAGTATTTTTATAAGTGTTTCTCTTGATATGGCATCCCCTTCTTTTAAGGGGTGGTAAGATAGTTTTGAAGTATCAGGGATCTTTTTTGTTATTAAAATAACCTTTGTAGCATCTGCTTTAATTGGCAGAGGGTGTATCTCTTCTCTGTATATTACTCTGTAATTTTCGAAAAAATTGAGAGAGTTTAAGAACTGTGGAATTTCATGGCTCTTTTCTAAAAATATCCCAACCTCTGATACTGATTCCCTTACTTTAAGTGTCTGGTACCCTAACGGGGTTGACGTTGCGATAACTACTTTATGAAGTGGTTGTTCACTCTCCAACTTTTAAAACTACATCCAGAAGGTCAAATTCTTTGAACTCCTTGAGATTATTCTCAAGAAGTACAAGATCATCCTGAGTTAGTTTTTCCTTTAGGGAAGGGTATTTTTTAATAAGTTTTACCGTAGCAATACTCGCTTCCTGCCTGACTGTCCTGTTTTTGGAATTTATGTATGATTTTATCCTGTCGAAGTCCTCCGCATCTCCAACCTCACCTATGATGTAAATAGCAGCAGCCCTGACATACCAGAATCGCTCATCTAAAAGAGGCCTTACATCATTTAATATATCCTTACCGAATACGCAGAGGGCTTTCTTGACCTTATCTCTCAGATGCCAGCTTTCTGAATGAATTAATTCAAGCAGTTTATCTTTATTCTTTTCCTTTACGAGAATATCAACAGCGTCAAGCCTGTCAAGGATATTTTTCGATGAAAGGAGTTTGCTTATTAAGTCATCTCCTGAAGATTTTTGAGATTTAGCCATTCTCTGATCACCTCCGTAATTTTATCGATATTTTCTCCGGTTAAAGCAGAAATATGATAGACCTTTTCATCTGGAATTACAAGATTATCTCTTGTTTTTACAAGGTCAATTTTATTGAAAACTACAATCCTTTCTTTTTCAAGCAAAGATGGATTATATGCTTTGAGTTCCTCTTTTAACTTTTCAAAATCGCCTACAGGGTCTTTGCCAGATGCATCTATTACAAATACAAGATAGCGGGTTCTCTCTATGTGCCTTAAAAAAGTGAGACCAAGCCCTTTGCCCTTTGAGGCACCTTCAATAATGCCAGGAAGATCACAGAGTATAATCTTTTCAGATTTTTCATTTCTGTAAACTCCAAGATTGGGGGTTAGGGTGGTAAATGGATAATCGGCACTTTTTACCCTATTCCCTGTAAGAGCCTTAAGAAGCGTAGATTTACCGCTGTTTGGAAATCCAACAAGGCCTATATCGGCAAGGTATTTTAATTCAAGTCTTAGTTTTTTCTTTTCTCCTGCTTTACCCTCTTCTCGTATCCTTGGGGTTCTATTGGTGGGAGTTGCGAAACGTGCGTTTCCTCTGCCCCCTTTTCCTCCACGGGCAAGGAGCAACTTCTGTCCGTGTTTAAGAATTTCACCTATTATTGCACCGCTTTCTCTGTCGTAAAAAACTGTTCCAAGAGGTACTTGAATTACAACATCCTTTCCCTTTGCTCCTTTTGCTTTCCTTTTGCCTCCGGGTTTCCCGTCTTCCGCTTTGTAATAGGTTTTATAGGTAAAATCAAGCAATGTCTTCAGGTGTTCATTACCTATGGCGTAAACATTCCCTCCATTACCACCATCGCCTCCATCCGGTCCACCTTTTGGCACGTACTTTTCCCTGCGGAAATGAATTACACCATCACCGCCCCTTCCGCCTTCTACCGTTATATCAACAACGTCAACAAAAAATGATGTTCTTTTTTTCTCGCCCATATTTTCCTCTTCTATACTAAAAACCCCAGAGAGCAATGCTCTCTGGGGCAGGAGGGGGTGGTTGGATGGGGATAAAAGTTAAAATCGAATTAACATTCGTCAGAGTCTTCAATCAAAATGGCCCCACCCGGGCACTGTTCAGCTGCTTCCTGAACGTCGTCTCTGTCTCCTGTGCACTCCATACCCTGTTTTACATGAGCCAGACCATCGTCTCCCATTTCAAACACATCAGGTGCTATATCTACACAAATTGCATCTCCTACACAGAGTTCTGGATCAATTGTAACCTTCTTTCCCATTATGATCCTCCTTTTGTTTAAGTGCTAAAATTATACTACCAGATGTGTGTATTTTCAATAGTGCGCTATTCCTCATAAACAAGAACACTCAAAGGGAGATATACTTTAGTAAGGTTTTAAAAGGAGTGTTTGGAATCATGGTATTATGGTCAAAGAAAAAATACTTCAACCTATAATAGTGCAAAAATACCATGGGATTGAAGTCAAAAAACAACAGTTCAAGAGAGCCAGAAACTCCGCTTGACAAAACGATATTGATGAAATATACTAAAAGGTAGTCAAGGTTATAATTGCTCTTTGACAAAAAGCGTAAATAATTGTGGGAAAATAACAAAAATTGGTTAACATCCTACCTACGAGGAATGGAAACGATGCGGTAGAACCCTATATAGCAGGGGCTTTTGAGCGTTAACATCCTACCTACGAGGAATGGAAACCGAGTAAATACACAACAAAAAAGGAACTCCATGACGTTAACATCCTACCTACGAGGAATGGAAACCCTATTCAATTAAGTTTTTATCCCCGTCCCTCATGGTTAACATCCTACCTACGAGGAATGGAAACTTATATCCCCCTCATAAATCTCTTTGCCGTTCTTGTCGTTAACATCCTACCTACGAGGAATGGAAACTTGGCATTAAAGTTGATAAATCAATCAGAGAGAATAGTTAACATCCTACCTACGAGGAATGGAAACTTAAAAAAGAAAGGAGAAAATATGTTCTTTTCTCAAGTTAACATCCTACCTACGAGGAATGGAAACTAAAAAGGAGGGTTTAAAACCCTCCTTTTTCAATTGTTAACATCCTACCTACGAGGAATGGAAACCTCACGAAAATGAAGGAACAACTTGAGAATTTCTTTAGTTAACATCCTACCTACGAGGAATGGAAACTCTAATTATTTTCAGGTGAGAATAGAACAGAAGAGAGTTAACATCCTACCTACGAGGAATGGAAACCTTCATCTATGTGCTTTTTCCACACCAGCCTGAATGGGTTAACATCCTACCTACGAGGAATGGAAACCGAGGGGACTAATACTACAGCCTCAGGTTCAGCCCTTGTTAACATCCTACCTACGAGGAATGGAAACACGCTTGAAGTTTCTTTGTCCCAGAAAGTTCAATCATCGTTAACATCCTACCTACGAGGAATGGAAACTGGGCACCTCGTGGGAGAAGACATGATATGTGATGGGTTAACATCCTACCTACGAGGAATGGAAACTCGGAGTATAGGAAGTAAACCTCAATGTAAATCCATAGTTAACATCCTACCTACGAGGAATGGAAACGACAGGGTAATTGTAAAAGCGACGATGAATATAGCGTTAACATCCTACCTACGAGGAATGGAAACGGGGGAAATGGAAGGGCATAGGAGACTGGGTCTATGGTTAACATCCTACCTACGAGGAATGGAAACTGAGGCACATCAATCTAACCCACGAACTGATTGAGAGTTAACATCCTACCTACGAGGAATGGAAACTGATAAATGACGACGTGAACACAGATAAATACAAGGGTTAACATCCTACCTACGAGGAATGGAAACAGAGCATGACGGAATGGGAGAATGTAATCTCTTAAGTTAACATCCTACCTACGAGGAATGGAAACAAATTTGTATGTGCAAGTATTTATGATGGAAAAAAAGTGTTAACATCCTACCTACGAGGAATGGAAACAGATTTGAGGTGGGGGCCGACTTCCCCCGCCTCTATGGTTAACATCCTACCTACGAGGAATGGAAACCAGCCTCATCTATCTCTTTGGTATCTATCCCCCACAGTTAACATCCTACCTACGAGGAATGGAAACCAAGTTCAATGTTCAGTGCTGTTTTATATACATACGTTAACATCCTACCTACGAGGAATGGAAACAGCGACGGGCAAATATGGCATACTTGACAAGCCCATAGTTAACATCCTACCTACGAGGAATGGAAACTTTTCAGTTTTATTCTCGTGAATGGAAAAACTTTAGGTTAACATCCTACCTACGAGGAATGGAAACTAAGGAAGGTAATTGGGAGATAAAAAATGATTTTGCGTTAACATCCTACCTACGAGGAATGGAAACCAGGCTCGTAGGTCTATACAACTACAGTCTTTTTAGTTAACATCCTACCTACGAGGAATGGAAACCGTGTTGACCTTGTTAAAATAATTATAAATATCTTTGTTGTTAACATCCTACCTACGAGGAATGGAAACAAGATGCCCTAAGTCTAAACGTAAATCCTTTTGAATCGTTAACATCCTACCTACGAGGAATGGAAACTGTTTGAGTATTCCAGGGCTTCTGTTTTGAGGTATAGTTAACATCCTACCTACGAGGAATGGAAACTTCGACAAGTGGATAATGCTATCGGAGTGGAAAGCAGTTAACATCCTACCTACGAGGAATGGAAACTCAGCACTGTAATCCACATCTGTGTCCTCTCTTGCCGGTTAACATCCTACCTACGAGGAATGGAAACTTCTCTGTATCTTAATAATCATAAAAGTAAGACTTTGTTAACATCCTACCTACGAGGAATGGAAACTTCATAAGCAAAGCAAAAAACTCAACGAGTTTAAACTGTTAACATCCTACCTACGAGGAATGGAAACTGAATATTATTATTCATCTATAAGCCACACGGCACGTTAACATCCTACCTACGAGGAATGGAAACTTTTTTACCCTTATATTCAATTCCAATTATTTTCCCAGTTAACATCCTACCTACGAGGAATGGAAACTTAAAAAAGATAAACCCCCAATAAATATCAAACCCCCGTTAACATCCTACCTACGAGGAATGGAAACTAATTTAACTCTGTTGGGTGAAGGTATAATATATAAAGGTTAACATCCTACCTACGAGGAATGGAAACTGAAGTATATTAGGAATGTAGGGCTTGCACTTTTTGGTTAACATCCTACCTACGAGGAATGGAAACTTAACAGTGAGCCAATATATAGAAAAGGAGCGAGAAGTTAACATCCTACCTACGAGGAATGGAAACCAGGTGTAAAATTTTCTCTGTATTTTGGATATGCAAGTTAACATCCTACCTACGAGGAATGGAAACTCTAAAAAGGACGCTATAGTTTTTTGTGAAAAATTACGTTAACATCCTACCTACGAGGAATGGAAACATATAGATGGCTGGAGATATATGCACTTTGTCAAATGGTTAACATCCTACCTACGAGGAATGGAAACGCTTAATTCTGATGTGAGGGTTTATAAAAGGGACATTGTTAACATCCTACCTACGAGGAATGGAAACTTGTTGACCGTTTGCGTGGCTTCGGAGCGATAGAATAAGGTTAACATCCTACCTACGAGGAATGGAAACTTGTCCCAGCGTAGAAACTATACTGCGACAAAGATTTCGTTAACATCCTACCTACGAGGAATGGAAACTTGGTCTTCCTGACGTGAACCTTTATCACCTCATTTTGTTAACATCCTACCTACGAGGAATGGAAACAGTGGGATGACGAGCGTTTGCGCATTTGTTACCCAGTTAACATCCTACCTACGAGGAATGGAAACGAGCAACATGGATTTGTGTATTTAAGTGCAGAGAACGTTAACATCCTACCTACGAGGAATGGAAACCGTTGTTCACTGGGTGCTTCTTTAACTTCTCCTGTGTTAACATCCTACCTACGAGGAATGGAAACCCAGCCGCTCAAATATATTAGTCAAGCGTTCAAGGTCACGTTAACATCCTACCTACGAGGAATGGAAACAAAGTAAGCATTTTAGTACCCCAACGCACCTCACCATATGTTAACATCCTACCTACGAGGAATGGAAACACGTATACCCGCCAGTTAGCCGTCTTATACCCGTTGTTCGTTAACATCCTACCTACGAGGAATGGAAACTACTCCCAGTTATCACCCGTTACTATGCCATTTATACTTGTTGACATCCTACCTACGAGGAATGGAAACCAGGACAACACGGATGGCAACAACAGTTAAGGTGCAGGGTTAACATCCTACCTACGAGGAATGGAAACCAATGTCAGACTTTCAGATGCTCAAACTGTTATTAGTTAACATCCTACCTACGAGGAATGGAAACTGGTATGATGAGAGCAAGCCAGAGAATGTTACCAGGTTAACATCCTACCTACGAGGAATGGAAACTAAGCCTCTGGAAAATATTTTCTCAAAGTACGAAAAGTTAACATCCTACCTACGAGGAATGGAAACTGGGTACGCTCCTTCCTGTCTCTTTTATTTCTTCAGTGGGTTAACATCCTACCTACGAGGAATGGAAACGTGCTTTACCTACCTGTATAATAGCACTCTTTAAGTCGTTAACATCCTACCTACGAGGAATGGAAACCTCTCCATGTAAACTTGGCTAACTGCCTCGCAGTTGGTTAACATCCTACCTACGAGGAATGGAAACAAGGAGGGAGAATATGGTACCAGCAAAAAGATTAGTGTTAACATCCTACCTACGAGGAATGGAAACGACCTTATACGCTCAACATTAGTACCAGCTTTCAAGTGGTTAACATCCTACCTACGAGGAATGGAAACGTTATATCTACATAATCTTGACCAGCATTTACAGTGGAGGTTAACATCCTACCTACGAGGAATGGAAACCCGAATGTATGGACTATAAGACTGTCAATAAACGCCGTTAACATCCTACCTACGAGGAATGGAAACCAGGTCATCTTGGTGCTGGGAAAACTCTTTTTGCGGCGTTAACATCCTACCTACGAGGAATGGAAACCTCGATTAAACACAATTCACCCCCTGTTTGTGTATTGTTAACATCCTACCTACGAGGAATGGAAACAACTGCTCCTGCTCGGGCTTTTTTCTTTATCTCCACAGTTAACATCCTACCTACGAGGAATGGAAACTTGTCCCAGCGTAGAAACTATACTGCGACAAAGATTTCGTTAACATCCTACCTACGAGGAATGGAAACCTCGTCAAGGAATACTGTCGCGAATGTGCTTTCGCGTTAACATCCTACCTACGAGGAATGGAAACTTGACCGCCGCTTTCAGCGTCATATAATAATTATTCGCGTGTTAACATCCTACCTACGAGGAATGGAAACTGGAAACTGCCCCCGGAACAGCGCATAGAACCTGAGTTAACATCCTACCTACGAGGAATGGAAACCGGATAATTTACAATACTATCAGATGGATGCACCCATGTTAACATCCTACCTACGAGGAATGGAAACAAGAATTGGAAGAGCACGGTCTGATAAAAAAGGAACAGTTAACATCCTACCTACGAGGAATGGAAACTTGGTCTTCCTGACGTGAACCTTTATCACCTCATTTTGTTAACATCCTACCTACGAGGAATGGAAACTCCGGGATGAAACAGACAGCACTACTCTCCTCTGGAGTTAACATCCTACCTACGAGGAATGGAAACCGCTGAATAGCCTTTGCATATTGCCCCGGATTTTTGAGGTTAACATCCTACCTACGAGGAATGGAAACTCCGGGATGAAACAGACAGCACTACTCTCCTCTGGAGTTAACATCCTACCTACGAGGAATGGAAACATGGTAATGTTTGGTGGGTGGTTGATTATATCCCAGCGTTAACATCCTACCTACGAGGAATGGAAACTCGCTTTTGCATACCGGAGCGGATTATCTATCTTTTTGGTTAACATCCTACCTACGAGGAATGGAAACGTGTGACATTTGACACAACGGGGCAGACAGCAAACGTTAACATCCTACCTACGAGGAATGGAAACTGCAGATAATGGGAGCGGTGGCAAGGGAGTATGGAGTTAACATCCTACCTACGAGGAATGGAAACTCAGAAGCTTTTACCGGATTTTTACAGTTGGTCAGGGTTAACATCCTACCTACGAGGAATGGAAACCTGTGGGAAATATTTTGGAAAAGTTCTCTTATGACGTTAACATCCTACCTACGAGGAATGGAAACGCCTTAAGTGGGATGATATTGACTTTAAAAATGAGGTGTTAACATCCTACCTACGAGGAATGGAAACATAATTCTCCTTACTTTCGTTTTTATATTTGGTGGAGTTAACATCCTACCTACGAGGAATGGAAACTCTTCAGCCTTGTGATTGGCAGGGCAGCATAAACTATGGTTAACATCCTACCTACGAGGAATGGAAACTTTAAAAGCCTATCGGATACATCGAAATCGTTTAAAGTTAACATCCTACCTACGAGGAATGGAAACTATGCTTCTGTTAATCCACCTTCATTTGCCTGTGTAAGTTAACATCCTACCTACGAGGAATGGAAACAGACGATACTTTGCCATCAGCCACCGCCTTAATTAAATGTTAACATCCTACCTACGAGGAATGGAAACACCGCTGGCTGGGGCTGGTCAATAATAGCCCCACAAGTTAACATCCTACCTACGAGGAATGGAAACATCTAAAACAGACAGGAAAAGTGATAGGTCAATTGAGTTAACATCCTACCTACGAGGAATGGAAACTAAATAATACTTTGAAAAGGTAAAAAATCAAATAAAGTTAACATCCTACCTACGAGGAATGGAAACCCAGTACTTCCCCACACAGCAGATATATCTATCTCACGTTAACATCCTACCTACGAGGAATGGAAACGGATACAGGGAAATGGAGCGTTTCTTGAACCTTCCAGTTAACATCCTACCTACGAGGAATGGAAACTGGCACCACTCGTGGGTGCTATGGAAAGGATAGACGAAGTTAACATCCTACCTACGAGGAATGGAAACCCGTGTTGTCAATTCCCCTTATGGGCAAATGAAAACGTTAACATCCTACCTACGAGGAATGGAAACTTCTCTCATCCTCCTTTTTCACGTGAATAATTATACACAGTTAACATCCTACCTACGAGGAATGGAAACCTCTCCACATAATCAATCAATCCCTCCATTACCTCAGTTAACATCCTACCTACGAGGAATGGAAACCTTTCCTTTCTAAACCGCTTTACCTTTGTGTGGTAGTTAACATCCTACCTACGAGGAATGGAAACTCAATGAAATAGATAATATAGACCTGGATAATTTTCGTTAACATCCTACCTACGAGGAATGGAAACTCAAGAGCAACGCCCACTATGTAGTTTCCACTTGATGGTTAACATCCTACCTACGAGGAATGGAAACGTGATGGCTCTCTTGATTTCTGTTTCGTTCATATATGGTTAACATCCTACCTACGAGGAATGGAAACTAACGAGAAGAAAGTCCGGGAAATCTTTGCAAAATATACGTTAACATCCTACCTACGAGGAATGGAAACTCGTGTTCTGTGAATCAACTCTGGCACTGACTTCTCCGGTTAACATCCTACCTACGAGGAATGGAAACTAAAAAAACTAAAGTCGTTAAAAGCATTCAGGATAGTTAACATCCTACCTACGAGGAATGGAAACTTGGAAATTTTTTATATAAATCCCAAAAGCATCAGGGTTAACATCCTACCTACGAGGAATGGAAACCGTTTAAAAAGCCGCATGCCTAAACTTCACTCGGAGGGTTAACATCCTACCTACGAGGAATGGAAACTAAAATGCTGGTATGTTTCGCTGCAAAATTGCTTGTTGTTAACATCCTACCTACGAGGAATGGAAACCCTTGCGTAAAGTGCAAAGCGGGCAGGCTTCCTTGAGTTAACATCCTACCTACGAGGAATGGAAACTTATTTACGTCATTTGCAGGACAAGGGGCGGCAATGGTTAACATCCTACCTACGAGGAATGGAAACACTATTCAAAGGCGTGGCGGTGATGATTGAAGGGGAAGTTAACATCCTACCTACGAGGAATGGAAACAAAACTTTCTTACTCTCCACCATACGCATAATAACGGTTAACATCCTACCTACGAGGAATGGAAACATAAAATTATAACCTTCATGCACTTTATTTATTTTCCGTTAACATCCTACCTACGAGGAATGGAAACTCAAAAAAATGAGGGGGGACAAGGTTGAGGTCGTCGTTAACATCCTACCTACGAGGAATGGAAACGCGACAGCAGGTAGGAAATTAGATAGCTTTTGACCACCGTTAACATCCTACCTACGAGGAATGGAAATTCTTTATCAAGGAGTTGTATATCTACATCAAGTTCTTGAGTTAACATCCTATTGAATATGAGCAAGGACAAAATAAGAGGAAATTTTTCAATTAAAGATGTGACTGGGCTTTTAAAGGAGCCAAAACAATATAGAATTTTATTCAATCACTTTTATATGGATGTCATTATAACCGAATACTTCTTTGAAAAAGTGTATGAAACGTTTTTTTATTTGCTCCATGGGAATCTTGTGTCCAAGTAGTTTTTCAAGACTTGTTACTCCTTTATCTTCGAGGCCGCAGGGTATTATAAGGTCAAAATAAGAAAGGTCCGTATTTACATTTAAAGCAAATCCGTGATAGGAAACCCATTTTTTAAAGGCAACACCAATAGCCACTATTTTTTCGTTTTTGTGCCAGACCCCCACGTATTTGTCTGTAGTATAAGTATCAATCCCATAGGTTTTTATTGTTTTTTGTAAGGCCTCTTCCAGCATATGAATAAATTTTCTCAGCCCTGCTATAGCAGAATTTATCTTAACTATTGGATATCCTACCAGTTGACCGGGACCGTGATAGGTTATATCTCCACCCCTTTCTATTTTGTAAAGAGAAACTCCTTGCTCTTTCAATTCAACTTCATTTGCTTTTAGGTTACTGAAATCTGCATGTCTTCCGGTTGTAATGACGTGCTGGTGTTCCACCAAAATTAAGTGGTCTGGTATTTCATCCTTTATTCTTTTTTCTACAAGTTCTTTCTGTATATCCCATATCTTTTTGTAATCCTGATACCCTTTAAAATTAAGGATCTGCAAGGTTTTTTCGTTCATTCTCTTCCCCTCTTTTATAATAACGTATTGTTGGGTAAGCAAGTTCTAAGTCTGGTTCCTTGTTGAATGTGTCCAGAATATCCTCCCAGATTTTGCTCTCTGTCCCTCTTCTCTTTCTGGGTGAACACAGATAGCGTATTGTAAGAAGTACTCCGCTGTCCTCCACACTTGTATACACTATAGGTGTAAACTTTGTGTAAATTATCATATACTTTTTGGCAGCCTCTTTTAGCCGTTCCTCTGCATCTTTTGATAGATGTTCTGCATGTCTTTTGGCTATCTCAAGCAAAATCTTTTTTGCCTTTTTGTAGTTACTCTCAAAGGTTATAAGAACTGGAATTTCATTCCATATATATTCAAAACTCTGGGTATAGTTTGCTACCATCTCTGTAAATACCCTGCTATTTGGAATGTGAATAACTCTGCCTGTGCTTTGCTCGGCTTTAACCCAGTTTTCAATTTCTAAGAGAGTAAATTGAAAGGCTCTTATATCTATTACATCTCCTTTATGCGGCCCTATCTGGATTCTATCGCCAACTGTAAAGGGTTTTCTCCATAATATGAACATCCAGCCTGCAAGGTTCATGAGAGGGTCTTTTAATGCAACGGCAACCCCTGCCGATAGGAGACCTAAGAATGTCCCAAGTGAGCCTATGTCAAGAATCCAGAGCCTGAAGATAAAGAATGCTGATATTGTAAAGAGAACATAATCTATTCTCTTTCTCGCAAAGTACCTGGTTCTGAGGTCTTTAACATGTGTATTTATGAGTTTGTGAGAAATGGTTTTAAAAAGATAAAATAGTCCTATAAAGAGAGCAGATAGTAAAACTTTATAACCAAGGATGGGGTCTATGTGACCCCATCTTAGAAGATTATCTATAAAGGACTTACTCACTTTCTCTTATTTCATAATCGTAAGTTAATTCTCCTGCTGCTCTTATTGTGGCTGATGCTCCACAGTATTTATGTTGTGACAATTCAATTGCCTCTTTTACCTTATTCTCGGGAATGTTTTTTCCATAGAAGATATATTTCACGTGTACTTTGGCGTACACTTTTGGATGTTGTGGAGCCCTTTCTGCGTCAACGACAAGTTCAAAACCGTCCACCTTCACTCTCATCTTTCGCAGTATATATATAACATCCATTCCAGTGCATCCAGCAAGACCAATTAACAGGAATTCCATAGGTCTTGCGGCAGAGTCCTTTCCGCCTTTGGACACTTCGGTGTCCATTACAACAGCATGTCCTGAGTCAGGGATTGCCCAGAATCTCATGCCATCAAGCCACTTTACCTCAACATGTGCCATTTTATCCACTCCTTTTTTGAACTTCGTTTTTAATTGTACAATATTGGCAGACCTCTCTTGTTGTGGGATAACCACAGACTTTACACGAATGTAAGGCATCCTCTCTTTCTTTGAGTGCCTTCTCAAAAAACTTTTTCCCTCTTCTTATGAAATCGAGGTAAAACCTTAACTTTGTGGAAGGTTGTTTTTCCTCTATCTGATTTAGAATATTTTTGTAGAATATAGAGGTGGCTCCTTTTGCATTTGGGCATTCTTCACGAATATAGTCTATTTGCTTTAAAATTGCATAGGCAGCACTTTCTTTCTCGGATATAAGTGCAAGGGGTTTTACTTTTTTAACGAGTTTGTCATGCTTTCTGGGTAAAAGAATGTCCTGACGAGCAAGATACCCCTCCTGCCAGGAAAGCACATTGGAAAACAGGGTTGCCACTTCATCGTCAAGATTATGCCCTGTTGCAAGGACAGTAAATCCATTTTCATATGCGAATTTGTTTAGTATATACCTTTTTATAACACCACATACTGAGCATGGTTTTCTTCTTAGTAACATGGAAATCTCGGTAATGCCAAGACCGAAGTCCTTTTTAATCTCATAGATATGTATGGGGATGTCAAACTTCTCAGTAAAGGCGATAGCCTTTTCTTTTGAATGTTTGGAATAATCACCAATTCCGAGATCTATGTAAAGTCCCTCTGTTTTGTAGCCCAGTTTGTTCAAAATGTAAATTGTATTGAGGCTATCCTTGCCTCCAGAAATACCGACGAGGATACGGTCGTTCTTGGTGAACAACCTGTATTTTTTTATGGTTTTTTCAACTCTTTGTTCTATAAATGAGGTAAAATGCTCTCCACACAGTTTAAGATTGTATGCTCTTAACTTTATTACTGCCGGTTTATCGCAGAATTTACACTTCATCTTCTCAGTTTTATATCAAACTTTATAGGGGCCCCAATAAACCCGAATTTCTCTCTCAATCTCTTTTCAAGGTATTTTAAATAATCCTGTCTCGGTTTTCCTTTAGTTATCATCACAAAGGTTGGGGGTTCGGCTCGTGACTGAAAAAATCTGATTATCTCAAAGGGAGGAGAGAACCTTGATACCTCATCCATGATAAACTCTTCTGTTCTTTTGTCTCCTATTCTTTTCTTTACCTCAAGTCTCACACGGAATATAAGTTCTTTGAGGAAAGGAACCCTCTCACCGCTCTTAGCAGAAATAAGAACTTTGGGAATGTAATATGCCGTGGGCATCTCCCTCTCAAAAGAAGGGATTACGCTTTTTCTCTGTTCTTTGTTTAAAAGGTCTATTTTGTTAAAGGCTATAACAATACCCTTCCCTTCATCTTCTGCAAGTTGGATTATTCTTTTATCTATATGCGTGAGTGGTTTTGTCGCATCTATCACTACAATCACAACCTCAGAATAAGATATGCTACGTTTACTTCTTATATGGGCAAAGTATTCAATTTCATCTTTAAATTTCTTTTTTATTCCTGCTGTATCAATAAAGATAAATCTATCTGTAACTATGTCCAGTGAGTCGCGTGTTGTGCCCGGAATATCAGAGACAACAGCATACTCTTTACCTATTATTGCATTCAAAAGTGAGGATTTACCAACATTGGGTTTACCGATTATAGCGCATCTTATTCTGTCCTTCTCCCTGGTTCTTCTTGTCTCTGGCAATTCCTCGGTTATTCTGTCAAGTAATTCCCCTATTCCCATGTTCTGTTCTGCTGAGATAACAATTGGCTCTCCCAAACCGAGTTCATAAAAATCATAAATAAGCGGTCTTTTTACGTCGCTTTTGTTCCCAACAAGTATTACTTTTTTGTTCAATTTTCTCAGCCAGTCTGCAATTTCCCTGTCCTGAGGGAGTATCCCGGATTTAAGGTCAACAAGAAAAACAACAAGATCAGCCTCTTTAACAGTTTCATCAATTTTCTCTCTAACTTTCTCCCAGATTGCATCTTCCTCCGGAGGATAAAGTCCCCCGGAATCAATTAATATGAATTTTTTGTCGTTCCATTCTACTTCTTTTCTTAGACTGTCCCGGGTGAGACCGGGTTGGTCTGCTACTATCGCAAGTGGTTTCTTAATTATTCTATTAAAAAGAGTTGATTTACCGGTGTTTACCCTGCCGACAATTACAACTTCAGGTAATCTCACTTAAAATCTCCTTTTTTAAAGATTCGAAAGAATTAAACACCCTGAAAAGTTTCATATTCCTGAGTTTTTCTATATTTTCTCTGTCAATATCTCTTCTCTTTAACTCTATTTTTTTACCGCTTTTTGTGTGAAATGTCATGGTGTCATGAATATCAGTTGGTAAGATATAAGTTTCAACTCCCATTTTCTGAGATTGAGATACAAGATTGGTACAGAGAGAATCGGCCACTCCATTCACGAGTTTTGCTACAGTATTTGCCGAACACGGGGCTACAACAGTTTTTTTTATATTGCCACTTAAAAGTCCAAGAATTTCAAGTCCTGAGGATGACCTCTCCATAATATAATTTTCAGGAATAAGACGTTCTAATTCAAAAAAACGTATTACTTCCAGTCCGGCTTTACTTATGAATAGTTTTATAGGGAGAGGTCCTGAAGTTTTTAAAAACTCCAGGACCTCTTTCAAAAAATACTCTCCGCCTGTTATACACCAGGCTATTTTTTTATTCAAGGTTTTCAGATATGTACTTCAGACCTTCTCTAACTCTGAAGTATAGGTGACTGGTATGCATCGCTTTGAATTCTTCTTCAGGATAGCCAGGATATTCAGAGAAGAGTTCGGCCTCATGTTTTATACCAAGTTGGGTGAGAACCTGGTCGAGCACCATCAGGTGGTAGTTTAGTTTGAGTTCATCGTCTGCTCCGCAATCAAAGTAGTATTTTGTACCTGCATTCAGTATATTTTGCGCATTTGAAACAAATATATTTTTCACATTCTGTGTCTCCCACTGATTCCATGTGGTAGTGTCAAGTCTCCAGTATCCTTTTACGATGCCATTTATAGTATCAAGAGAGTCTATGACGAATGGAAGTTGGACTCCCATGTGAAATAGTGGGCTTCCATAGTAAACACCAAAGTCAAATTTGTTTTCAAGTGGGTTGAAGTAGGAAGAATCTCTGACTCTTGGAGAAAATGCGGCTGCCATAGCAAACATCATGCTTGTTAGTGGATGTTCTGCATTTAAGTTCAAAGGAGATACGTATCCACCATTTTCTGCGATGACCATATCAACCATTGTCATATGAGTTGTGGAATCCTCTGCGAGAAACAGATCAAAGTCATAAACACCGGAAAATCCAGCAACGACTTTGAAGAGTTCAGGATACTTGGCACCAAGTTTCATGGCACCATATCCCCCCATGGAAATACCTGCTATGGCTCTTTTTGTCGTATCCGTGGAGTATGCCGTATCCACGTAGTTTATCACATCATTTATTATGTATGTTTCAAATTGCCCGTATACTGGAAAAGCAGAGTCACGAGAGTCGGTATAAAAAGAGCCTGCAAAGTCGTTGTAACCATTGGGCATCACCACTATCATGGGGTTGATTTCCCCTATGGTAATCATGTAATCCAGTATGTCTTTTATGTCTTCTACAGCCTGCCAGTATCTATAATCAGAGCCATAGCCATGCAAAAGGTAAAGTACGGGATAGGAATTTGTTTCCGTGTATTCAGGCGGGAGATAAATGTAAGCTTTGTTAAATCCCTGCATATTTATGTATGGATCCGTTGCCTGGATTGTTACTTCTTCAAGTGTACCTTTTTTAACCTCTGGCATAGTAGGCTCTTTCATACAGCCCACTAAAAGGAACGTCCCTATGATAAAAATTCCAAGTATTTTCTTCATTTCATGCCTCCTTAAAATGAGTAAACTATACTGAGATTTCCAGCCATTACGCTCAATCTGTAGGTGCCAGGCATATAATCGCTTTCATAGGAGTAGTCAGCATTTCTTGCTACATTTTTCTCCTTTGTATTAACGTATTCGCCGCCAAGATAAACCTTTATTTGTTGATTTATTTTTGCACCAATGCCAAGATTAAATCCCAATTTTGTGTTTATATCCGGAATAAGAGGAGTCATTGTTTCGTCCGGAACAGGGCTCTGGTCATAGTAGAATCCTGCTCTTGCATCAATATTGGGAGTGAACCCGTATTCAACACCCAATGCAAATTTATAAGTATCCTTGAAGTTCTCTTTTATCGTGTCAGCATTAATTGGATTCCCAAGAATATTTACATTTTTAAACTCGGCTGCTATTTCATTGAATCTTGACCACTTTGTGTATGTGAAGGATGTATATATTCCGAGATTCTGTTTATTGTAACCGAGTCCAACGGTCAATTCATAAGGTAATTTGAATGGTGCAGATACTGTGCCTTCGGATTCCATAACCTGACCACTCATAAGATACTGGCTTGAGGAATCGAGATGCTGTGCGATTAAATCGTTTTTGGGAAGATAAAGTGCGAGATTTGCGTCACCATCGAAGTTCAGAGCGGAGTAGTATCTGAATACGAGGCCTGCTGAAAGGCATTGTGTAACTTTATAGGCGAGTCCGAGATTGGCACCAAACCCAACAGCGTTTGCGTCAATATTCATTGTTACAGGTAGTAGTCTATACTGTACTGGCAGAGCCTCTGCTGCTGTGTCAAAGGTAGCTGGGTCAACAAATGTTACCTTACCCAGTTTTACAGAGCCCATAAGTGGTCCGCCAGAAATACCAACCATGAATTTTTTGCTTACCCTGTATGCAAAGGCTGCATACAGCGCATATGTTTTTAAATCACTTTTCCAGTTGTCTTCCGGGAACTCTGGCTCCACAAATGTGGAATCGTTGGTGTTATAGTATCCTGCCGGGAATTCATAAAGATTCCACTTTCCACCGAGTCCGAATGGAGTAAATTCCATAAAGCCTAATTTTAGCCCGTTATCCATGTCCCGTACTATTCCAAGTCCAGGTATGGGGTTAATTTCCCTTTTAGACACTACTGTATCCTGGAGTCTGTAACCGCCGTCGTACCCAAGGAGCCCGGTATTCATTACATACATTCCCTGAAGCCCCACTGTATTCAGGGATAGACCTATCTCATTACCGGGTTGTTTTGCCATTAGCGCTGGATTCCAGAATGGAGCCGTCCACATGGAGGTATTTACAATGTCACTACCTCCGAGTTGTAGTTCCCTGGCTCCTGTTCCAGATAACTGGAACCCGGAAGCCATGAGGGCAGTTGCGTATAGCAGTACCACTATTTTCCTCATATTCGCTCCTTTTTTGTGTTTTAATTTTAATGCAAACCCTATGGAAATGAAATCATAGAGCCTCATATGTGGGGCAATAAAGGTTTTTTTGTACATTTTTTTTGTCTTATAATAGTTTGACATGAAAATTTTTTTGTTCATGATGATGTCATTTTATAGCATTAGTCCCCCGGGATTGTTAAGGTCTCTAATGAACGATACCTTACCTGGATGGAAACATTCTGCGACTTATTTACCTCTGGTTGTGCTTACTGCAACAGGTATTACCATGATGTTCCCGGCGGGCAGAGAGAAATTCAAAACAAGGTGGGAGGTATTTACAAGCCCAAATCATGCAAATCCTTTAAACCAGGGACCATTTCATTATAGGACATTTGAGGAGGAGAAAGCCCAGAATTCTCAGAGTGATAAAGGGGTACATTTTACTACTGCCTTTTTGATGTACAGACCCATGAGTATATTTTTCCAGTACACCATAAATGGTATCTCCCGCATTATACCTTTTGTTCATCCATCTCCTGTAATAACAAGAACTGCAAGGGTCCTTGGGGCTCTTGGGACTTATTTTTTCGGATGGATGGAGGAGTATGTGGATGGGTTTGAGAAGGATGAAGGTTTCAGCATGTATGACATGGCAGCCAACACAGCCGGCCTTGCATATGCCATTGTTAAAGAAAGTGGGCATCTCAGAAATCTCTATTTTTTTGCGACAGTTCATAGACCTCCATCTTCCTGGAAGTACCACTTCTGGCTTCATATGCCTTCATGGGAATTCATGGTCTATTATGACTTAATGCCCTATTTTTACAAAATAGAAGGAAAAAAGAGAAAATTCCTTAGATGGTATGATACTCATTTTGTTTACAATCCCTTCCTCGGGAAGTTGCATTTTAAAGGTGCATACGAAATTACTGTTCCGTGGCAGAGAAAGAGATAACATGCTCTTTGGCTTTCGCTTTTTTGTGAGTACGGAGCACATCCCGTAAAATTATTAAAATGAAAATCATTTTCACTTGAAAAAAGGAGGTTTAAAATGAAAGTAGTTGTTACATCACAGGGGCCTTCTCTGGATTCACCAGTGGATACAAGATTTGGCAGGTGTGCATACTTTGTTGTTGTGGACACTGATACAATGGAATTTCAGGCCTATCCAAACCCGGGACAGAATGCAACGGGTGGAGCAGGCATACAGGCTGCACAGTTTGTCGCAGGGCTCGGTGTACAGGCTATTATAACAGGCAGTTTTGGTCCTAACGCTCAGGCTGCTCTTGCTTCAACGGGTATTCCGGGATATGCTGTTCAGGGTGGAACGGTAAAAGATGCAGTCTTGATGTTTAAAGAAGGCAAACTTCCGCAGATTGCCGTTCAGGGTGGAGCAGCACCGGGAGGTGGCTTTGGTGGAGGATTCGGTAGAGGCGGAGGCTTCGGACGCGGTGGAGGATTTGGTCGTGGCGGTGGAAGAGGCATGGGCAGAGGTGGCGGTTTTGGTAGAGGTGGTGGAATGGGTAGAGGAGGATGGTAAATGGTAATAACAGTGGCTTCTGGAAAGGGAGGTACCGGTAAAACTACTATCTCTACTTCTTTAACCTATGCCATTTCCAGAAAAAGAGAAGTGGCTCATGTGGACCTTGATGTGGAAGAGCCTGATTCAAACATTTTTCTGAAAGTGCCAATTCAGAGAGAGGAGATGATATGGCTTCCACTTCCTGTGATAGATTACGAAAAGTGTACCTTTTGTGGAGTATGCCAGAGGGTGTGTGAGTACAATGCTATCTTTGTTTTTAAGAATACCCGGGAGGTTAAGGTTTTTGATCAGTTATGTAGAGGATGTGGAGCCTGCAAAGAGATGTGTCCTTTCGATGCTATATCTGAGATTCAAAGGTTTATAGGTGTTTTTAGTTATGGCAAAAAGGATAATATAAACTTTTACGAGGGGCGCTTGAATATTGGTGAGTATGTTACAACAGATGCAATTAGGTGGGTAAAACGCAGGCTTAAAGAGATAAATAAGAGCGAAATTACGGTCATAGACGCTCCTCCGGGTACATCATGTCCTGTCATTCAATCAATGAAAGATGCGGATTATGTTGTACTGGTTACAGAAGACACTCCATTTGGTCTTTTTGATATGAAACTTGCTTATGGAGTCGGGAAAAAGATGAATAAGAAGATGGGTATTGTAATTAACAAGGCTTTACCAGGATATAAGGAAACGCGTGAGTTTGCAAAAAGAGAAGGCATTCCAATTTTACTCGAAATTCCGTTTGATAAAAAATTCGCGAAGGCGTACGCAGAAGGTATTACATTGAGCGAATTCTCTAAAGAGTACAGGGAAAAGTTTGAAGAAATGTTCCGTTATATAGAAGGAGAGGTAAAAAATGCTTGAGCTTGCCGTTGTTTCTGGAAAAGGTGGAACAGGTAAGACCACTCTCACTGCGTCGCTTGCCGTTATTATTAAGAACAAAGTTCTTGCAGATGCTGATGTTGACGCACCTGACCTCCATTTGCTCCTTAAGCCGAAGAAGGAGACTGAGAATCCATTTTATGGTATGAAAAAGGCTCGCATTATACAGGATAAGTGTACAAAATGTGATATATGTAGACAGATTTGCAGGTTTGATGCTATTGATATTGTAAGAGGAAATTACATTGTTGATGAAGTGGCATGTGACGGGTGCAAACTGTGTTTCAGAAAGTGTCCTGACAGGGCTATTGTTATGGAAGACAGTCTATCCGGTTACTGGTACGTATCCCGTACAGAGTATGGTCCAATGGTGCATGGAATACTTGAAGTGGGTGAAGAGAATTCCGGGAAACTCGTCACAATTATCCGTAAGCAGGCTATGTTCCTTGCTCAGAAAAACAATGCCGATTATGTACTTATGGATGGACCACCTGGCATTGGATGTCCTGTGAATTCAACTCTTACAGGCCTAAAGTATGCTATTGTTATAACCGAACCCACTCAATCAGGACTTCTGGACCTTGCGAGGCTGCTGGATTTAATGGAACATTTTGGAGTGTTCCCTTTTGTAGTAATAAATAAGTATGACCTTTCAAAGGAGAAAACCGAGGAAATCAGAAATTATGTGATGGAAAGAGGAGGTAAAATTGCCGGAATGTTGCCCTTTGAAGAGGTAGTTGTTGAAGCACTCTCAAAGGGAGAACCAGTAGTAAAATATGCCACCTCATCGAGAGTATCCAGGGAGATACAAAAAATCTGGCAATATGTAGAGGGCGAAATAAAAGGGGATGCTTAAACATCCCCTTTTATCCTGATAATTACCTTTTTTCACTGCCGCAAAAATTGGCGTATAATACCTCTATAAAAGGAGGTATTTATGAGAAAAATTTCGTTACTTGTTTTTGTAATTACTCTGGCGTGCGCTACAAGTACTCCAAAATATGTAAATTTCATTCAACCTGAGATAAAAAATAAGAGGGCAAAACCGGTAGCAGAAGTCACATTCAAATTGTCGCCTTCTACTCATAGAGAGTATTATTATCGCTTTGCACCTGGTGATACTGTAATTTTGAATGCCTGGGTGGAAAAGGGAAATGATATAAGCAAACTTGAAGTAGAGCCTTATAAAGGGAGTGTTGTTTTTAGTTTTATGAGAGTGCCGTATGTGGCAAACAGGACATTTATTGCTGATACTGGTGGTATTTATGTTTTTCGTTTCTTTAATACAAGCTCCTTTAAAAGTAAGATTTACAGATTTACCGTTCATAGAATAGCAGGGAAGCAAGATTATGTATACTTTAACACCTCAGTGTTCTGGGATACTGTCTATGATACTACTTACAAATGGGTCAAGGAGTCTACTCTTGTAAGGTACGATTATGAAACTGAGAGGATTGTTTTTAAGGGATTTGTTCTTAACAAAGGTGGACACAGGTGTACAAAAATAGATGTGCCTTCTGGCACATCGTATGTATTATACATGGTTGGAGTGGGTAATAACTTTCTGGAAGAAATAAGTGGCAACACCGGAGAAACAGTGCTAAGTTTATTTAAAAAAGGGAAAACGCTGAGACCACTTGCAAACAAAGTAAATACTAATTCTTCTATAGATTATGCAATAGATTACAGCACGAACAGGGCTGTTAAATTTTTGAATGGAGAATCCTTGCAACCAGTATATGGAGAAAGGAATATTATTGTTGATTTTGGAAGAGTTTCTGTTCATAGTGATTGTTATCTCTGCGTAAAGAATAATTCTCACAAAAAGGACATAAGCGTTTTTCAGGATGTCGTTGCAGTTAAAAAAGTTGGAGTGTATTCATATAGACGCGTTCGTAAACCATTTGTCAGGATGTACAGGGTTCCAAAATAGGGAGGTTTTTATGAGAAAGGTTTTGATGCAAATCAAGAAGAGGCTTTATGTGTATGTGATTTTTGATTTTATGCTGGCACTTCTTGCTGGATACTTTATAGATTTTAGAGCATTTAATATAAAGCCCATAAGCATAATAGCAGTATTCATAATGCTATATCCCATGCTTACAGGTATGGAGGTGGAAAAAGTTAAAAAAGCAGGTAAAAACTTCAAACTTATCGTGACCACACTTGTATTTGCATATTTCGTCGCATCATTTACAGCATACCTTGTTTCAAGGTCTATCCTCAAGTCCTATCCTGACATAGCCTTTGCCATGGTGATGGTAGGTGCTATACCCTGTTCCAACATGCTCATCGGTTGGTCGGGAATTGCGGATGCGAGCGTTGAAGATGCGCTTGTTATTGCGGTTGTTGGACTTTTGCTTATCCCGGTTTTATCGCCTTTTCTGCTTAAGTTAAATGGGGGAGTGTTTGTAGAATTTAGAGTGAAAACAGTTGCTGTATTGCTCCTTTCTTACATTATTATTCCACTTTTGCTTGGGATGATTACAAGGTCTTTTATCATAAAGAGAAAAGGCAGAAAGTATTTTATGGAAATCAAGAAAATATTTCCTGGCATCTCAGCTATAGGTATTTTGATTATAGTATTCTTCTCAGTGGCCAAGGTATCAAGACTTGTAGTTGCAAAGCCTCTTGTATTTCTTCTTGTCTTTGTCGGGCTTTTAACATATTATTTGATTCAAACAACGCTCTCTGTCATTTTTGCTAAGACACTTGGATTTAAGTATGAGCAGGGTATGATAATGATTCTTGGAGCAACTGCGAGTTCCCAGGCAATTTCACTGAGTGTTGCTGCAACGCTGTTCAGCCCTCTTACTGTCTTTGCCCTTGCTTTTAAGCCGATTTTGCAGGTGTTTTACATAATGTTTCTTATTTATTCTCTTGGTCCGTGGCTTAAGAGATTACTTGGCGAGGACAAAATTAGTTGAGGAGAGTTATTGTTTTGCTCTCCCATTTTGATGCGCCGATTTCTTTAAATATATCTATGGCTTCTCTGGCGCATTTTAAGGCAAAATCCGTATCCTTATCCATTAATAGATTGGCGGCATGGTATAACGTTATACCGGTGCCTATTTTAAGTCCTATTTTTCTGTAGGCATCAAGACTTTTCTTAAATATCTTTTTACTTTCTTCGATCTTACCTTCTTTTGCAAGAATGCGGCCTTCTATCTGCCAGATTTTAGCAATATGGGCCGGACGAGTAATCTTTGCGTTTTTGATTTGTTCAAGAATTTGTTTTGCTTTACCTATTCTGCTCCAGTTCAGGTAATTTTCAGACTCCGTGATAAGAAGTTCTATACTTAATTCTGGAAGAGTATATTCTTTCATCTCCTTTTTAACTTCTTTAATAAATGATAGTGCTTCTTCGAAATTCCCTTTTCGGGATTCTATTTCGGATAAGGAGATTTTACAACTTATGCGGTTTTCCGGGTCATTTACTGTTTTAAGTTCTGATAGTGCCTGTTTTAAATATTTCTCTGAATTTTCAATTTCATCAAGTTCAAAATAAATATCCGATAATGCTTTTAGGCAGGAAATGACACCTTTTCTGTCTTTTAATTCCCTGGATAGTTCCAGCGATTTTAAAGTGTAATCTATGCTCTTTTTATAGTTTCCAATCTCTTTGTATGTTATGCCAAGATTATTCAGCGCGATGTTTTCTATTGCTCTGTGACCGGTTGTCCTTGCTATTTCAAGTGCTTTTTCATAGTTTTCTAATGCTTTGTAGAACTTATCCTGTTCCTCATAGGCAACTCCTATATTTAAAAGTGCAATGGCTTCACCTTCTATATCGCCAATTTTTCTGGATAGTTCAAGGGATTTATTATAGTATTCCATGGATTTTTCAAAATCTCTCATGTTGTCATAGAGAAAACCGAGATTATTCAGGGTAGAGCCAATGCCCTCAATGTCATTAATTTTTTCTCTTATATTCAGGGATTTCCGAAAATATTCTTTCGCTTTTTCAAAATCAAGAAGGACCTCGTTATATATCACACCTATATTGTTGTATACAGACGCAGTCAGTTCTTCGCTATCAGTTTCACTTAGTACTTTTAAGGACTCTTTAAACATCGAGAGTGCTTTTTCATAAGATGCTATGTTGAAGTACGCAATACCAATGAGGTTTAAAGATTGTCCTATTCCCTTTTTAAAACCTGTTTCTTTGTATAAGGATAGTGATTTTTGAGCAGCGAGGAGTTCATTTTCATAATCACCAAGCGATGTGTATATGTCTGATAGGTACTCATATGCGAGAGCCATTTCAAGTTTATTATCTTTTTCTCTGGCTGTTTTCAAAAGTTCTTCTATATCCTTTATTGCCTCTTCGTATCTTCCTACAAGACTTAACACTTTTGCCCTCTTTTTCAGGATTTCACTTTTGTATTTGTCTTCAAGTTCCGAAGTTCCACTCTGCATACAAAAAAGAGCCTGAGTATAAAAGTTTATAGCCTCTTCATTTGCATACACACTTTTAGCCTTGTCTCCTGACAGAATACTGTATTTTACACATTTATCCGGGACCATCGCTTCCCTGTAATGGTATGCAAGTTTTTCTACTATTTCGTCTTCACTTTGTTTATGTCTCTCTTCCAGAAGACCTGCTATGCGTTTATGGTAGTATTTTTTCTTTATTTTCCCTATAAAGTTTCTATATATGGTGTCACGGGTTATTTCATCAGCAAACTTTATGGTTCCGGATTCTTCTTTTAAAATGCCCTTTTTTATGGCAGTTTCCACAAGACCTATTATGTGTCCCTCATTAAATCCGAGTAGTTTTTGAAGTATATTTAGGTCTATTTCACCTGCAACGCTGCCTAAAGTGATCATGTTTTTTGCTTCTTCAGAGAGCGTATTGAATTTCCTAACAATAACATCTTCAATTGTACGGGGTATTACCTCGGATGCAGGGTATTTAAAGTCCCATTTCTCTCCGTTTACATACAGGAAACCGTTTTGCTGTAGTTCTTTAAGTATCTCTTCTATGAAAAATGGAATGCCGGCACTTTTTTCAGATATATACTTTTCAAGCCGTGGTAGGGGGTGTCCGAGAATATGTTCGAGCATTTTTCTGGTATCAAGTAGGGAGAGAGGCTTTACACTGATCTCTATTAGTTTGTTGTTTCGGCTGATTATCCGTAGAAACTCAATAGAATCCGGGTTTTCTTCTTCAATTCGAGTTGCAAAAACATAAGAAATATCCAGTTTCTTATCCATTATAAGGTATTCGAGAAACTCAATGCTGCTTACATCCATCCATTGTATATCGTCTATAATCACTACCTTTGGGAGGTCTCCGTAACCAATAATCTTTTTGAGACCCTCAAAAAGTCTATATCTATCAAGTTCTTTGCCGACGCTCTCAATACTATGTTCGTCTATACTCTCTATAAGAGACGGAACGATTTTTGCGATTTCAACTTTGTATGGCAGTTGTAAACCTTTCAGGGCTTTTTTCCCGTAGCGTTCTATTTTATACCTTGTAAGTTCCCTTATGGGATAATAGGGTATATTGTAATTAAAGGGCAGGCATGTTGCCCATAAAATTTCCCATCCTTTAAGTCTACTAAGGGTTTCTCTTATTAAGCGAGTTTTACCTATCCTCACCTGCCCTTTTACAATTGCCACATGCTTATCTATTATGGCACTTTTGAGTATTTCTTTTTCCTTGCTTCTATCTACAAAAACATGTGACTCAAAATTTAATTTTATCTTTGAGTTTTCACCTATTCTACCCCTGCCGCTTCTTTTCGCAATGTAGAGCCTTTCATCTGCCTCTTTAAAAAGCGTATCAAAGTCTTTACCATCCTCGGGATAACTCGCAAGTCCCACACTCATACTCATTTGGATGCCAGATAATGGGGTATTTTTTAGATTGGAGATAATCCTCTGCCAGACAATCTTAGAGTTCTTATGTGTGAGACCAGGCTGAAAAATAACAAATTCATCTCCTCCATAGCGTATGACTACATCGTCTTTTCGCAGGTTATCTTTGAGGAAGTTGGCAAATGCTTTTATTACGCTATCACCTTTCAGATGACCGTATGTGTCGTTCACTTCCTTGAAATGGTCAAGGTCTACAATGGCAACAGTGTAAACAGTGCCATCTTTTGTTACTGAGGGTATTACAGAAAGTGTCAAATCCTTTAAGTATCTTCTATTTTTAACCCCTGTAAGGTCATCGATATAAAGGAGTTGTTCTTTCTCCACCTGAAAAATTATAATCGAACAGGTTTATTCCCGCAAAACATTAAAGAAAGAGCAGTATGTAAATTGCTGAAAGGATTATGGAGATTGTGGCAGCAATTACACCGTGTTTGAGGTAGTTCTTGAAAGTCAAAGGGGCGCCAGATCGCGATGAAATTCCTGCAACTACAATGTTGGCTGAGGCTCCAACGAGAGTACCATTTCCACCGAGACAACTGCCGAGAGCAAGTGCCCACCATAGGGTGTTGGTGTGTACCCCTATAGTTTGGTTTATGGAGGCTACAACGGGTATCATGGCTGCGACAAATGGGATATTGTCAAGCAAAGCAGATATGAGGGCTGATACTACGAGTATGATAATTGCAAGGAGTTTCACATTGCCTGTTATAGATACGATTAAAGTGGCAATAAAGTTTATTACTCCGTATTTCTCAAGGCTGCCCACAAGAATAAAGAAGCCTGTGAGAAAAATCAGAGTTGCCCATTCCACGTCCTTCAATACTTCTTCCGGGTCGTGTTTGGTTATTACGAGTAAGAGAGATGCTCCCATAAGAGCCACAATTGAAGGTTCAAGTTTCAAGATGTGATGTAGCATAAATCCGACTATTACGAGCGCAAAAACGAGCAGTGATTTTTTTAATAACCCGTAGTCTTTTATGGCTTTTTCCGGTCTTATATTAAGGCTCTCTGCATCAAATTTCTTGTTTATGTTGTATTTTGGGCCTTCAAATATTTTAAAATACAGGATAAAGGCAAAGTATACTATCAGTGCTATTGGAGTAAGGTGAGTCAGAAAGTCAAAGAAAGAAAGGTGCGCTGCACTCCCTATCATAACATTTGGTGGGTCTCCAATTAAAGTGGCGGTCCCTCCCATATTGGATGCTATTATTTCCCCTA
Source organism: Caldifarciminota bacterium (assembly GCA_027038175.1). Taxonomy (GTDB): domain Bacteria; phylum Hydrothermota; class Hydrothermia; order UBA1063; family CAJXJZ01; genus CAJXJZ01. The sequence continues at coordinate 35,812 of JALVYB010000058.1, forward strand.
TGAAAAATGGGAACGGAGAGACTCCTATCATTTCGGCGATGAAAATAGAAATGGGAGTGATAAGCATTACAGTGGTAACATTGTCCAGAAAGGCTGAAGCAAGCCATGTGATTGCTGTTATGGTGAAGAATAGTTTAAAAACGCTTCCTTTCGACAATTTCACTGAGTACAGGGCAAGATAGCGGAAAATACCCGTTTGTTTCATAATATTTACAATTATCATCATACCAAGTAAAAGTCCCAGCGTGTTGTAATCAATAGCCATCCATGCTTCTTCTGGAGTGATGAGACCCATAACAACTGTCAATGCGGCGAAGAAGAAAACTATCGTGGTCCTGTGCCACTGTTCAAGAGCGATTAGAATATATGCAATTAGTATGAAACTAATCGTCAGTGTCATAGAGGAACCTCAAAAGGTCAAATCTTGAAATAATGCCTTTGTATTCATGATGTCTTTCGCACACTATTAACCCTGTTATATTATGTCTGTATATGCTGAAGAGTGCTTTCACGACCGAGTTGTTCTCATGAATCATTGGGTAGTGCTGTTCCATTATATCGGCTGCAAGGAAGACTCTGTGCATCTCACCTGAGAAGATCTTGTGCTCAAGGGCACCAAGGTTGCTGACAAAGCTGAAATCTTCTATAAATTCAATAAAATCCGGTATAAAAGGTTTTATAAGAAGCATTATATTTATAGCCCCAAGTATGGTTCTGTTTGATTTGTCTACTACTGCTACTACCGGTGTTTTGTATTTTTCCATATGTTTTGCAACTTCTTTGACGGTAAAAGATGGTAGAACTGGTGGAATTTCTCTCATAAAGTCTTTTACCCGTGGAAAGTCCTTAAACTTTTTATTACACCCTCCAGAGTGCATGATTATTCTCCTTTCTCTTTAACGTCTCTGCTGTAAAGTTGAAGTTGAGATAACACGTAATCTCGAATGGCGTGAGGGTTATCTTCTTTATATAAGAGTTTTTTGCCATTTTCCATAACTTTATGCATCATTGACTCTACTTCTCCGCCACACACAGGACAATGCTTTATGTGGGTATCTTTATATGTGACTGTATACTCACCACATTTCAGACACCTGTAAACATTTTTTTGGCCTGAAAACTTGCCTCTTTTTGAAAGAGGTTTTCCCTCAACTTCCACTATGTCCATGGCATAGTCTATGGTGGGAGCATTTGAGATTGATGTGCCAACACCAAATCCTGTTGCTCCAGCCTCTTTTAGCGGTTTTATACTGTGTTCGTCAAGTCCACCTGAGACTATTATTCCAACGTTTTTAAAGCCTCTTATGTCAAGTTCCCATCTTACTTCCCTTACTATTTTTGCAAAGTTTCCTCTTCTTGAGCCCGGGGTATCAAGTCTCACTGCATCAAGTCTTTTGAAAATTTCTGTTGCTTTCAAACTTGAGAGTTTTTCGTCGCAAAAAGTATCAACAAGTGCTATACGAGAGACGGTATCATCGAGCACCTCATCATAACTTCTCCATGCTTTCTCTTCTCCCATTGTAAGCATCAAGGCATGTGGCATGGTACCTTTTGGTTCCAGGTTTAAAACCTCTGCGCCTTTTATACTTGACACTCCATCACATCCGCCTATATATGCGTTTCTATCTATAAATGGTGCAAGTGCGGGATGCATTCTTCTTATACCAAAAGATAAGACAACAGATTCCTGGGCCTCTCTCTTTATGCGTGCTGCTTTTGTAGCTATTCCAGAAGCCTGACATATAAGTCCAAGTGCAGGGGTCTCATATTTTGCAAAATCAGCATAAATTCCCTCAATGTACATAACTGGCACGGGAATACCATCATGTGAAATATTTTTAAATATAGTTCCCTCTTTTAGCGCATACACATTTATTGGTAGCCCTTCAAGTAGGTTGAGGACCTCGTATAACCCAGAAAAAACTGCGAAATCGTAATTGTCAGGAAAAGATTGGACTGTGAATTCAGCGATTGTCCTCGTTTTCACATTTTTTTCTTTCAAAATCTTCTCTGTCCTTTCAAAATAAATATCTGTCGTCTTGCCCTCTTTTATTTCCTTTTCATCTGCATAATAAAATCTCATTTTTCCCTCCCCTTTAATCTTGCAAATACAATTCTGCCTGTGTCCTGTTGTATTACAGAGTGAACCGTGCAATCTATTTCTTTTCCTATGAACTGCGCTGCATCGTCAACCACTACCATGGTACCATCTATTAGATAGCCTATTCCCTGTCCCCTTTCTTTGCCTTCGCGCACTATTTTTATACGCAGGCTGTCTCCTGCCTCAAGTGGAGGTTTTATTGAAAGAGCAAGTTGGTTAATATTGAGGACCTCAACTCCCCTTATTTCTGCAAGTTCCTGAAGATTATAGTCGGTTGTTATGAGTTTGGCATGTTTTCTTTTCGCAAGTTCAATGAGTTTTGAATCAACTTCTTTTATGTGGGGATAGTCATCATCCACAAACCACACCTCAGGGTTTTTTAGTTCTTTCAAGGCCTTAACAATTTCAAGGCCGTGTCTTCCTTTAACTCTTCTGTCGTGCTCTTTTGAGTCTGCGATGTTTTGCAACTCTCTCAGGACGAATTTTGGAATAACGAGTGTACCTTCGAGAAATCCAGTTTTGGCAATCTGTAAAATGCGTCCATCTATAATGGCACTGGTATCAACGACTTTCAAAGGGACCTGTCTCTGGTGAGTATGGGACCTTTTATGGGTATCTTTGCTTTTTTTTGAAGGAGATGAGATATCCTCAAAGAGTTCCTCTTTTTTAGAAAGAATTACCACGAATGATATGTAAGTGAAAAAAAGAATAGAGGTTATGTATATTAAAGGTGCTATTGATTTAAGTACAGGGATAAGTGTAAGAATGATACCAACTATAACTCCCAGCGTCAAACCGAGTGCTATGCCAAGGAATGCTATCAGTATGTCACGTAATTTCTTTTTCTTTACAAAGTGTTCTATTGTAAAAGCGAGGAGACTCAGTAATAGAGCAGTTAAAACGTATGGAATTGTTGGCTTATTATTGTATTTTGCGAATTCAAAGGATGCAAGTACAAACAAGATAATGAATAATGCTTTTACTATACTGCTTAAAACCATTGTTCGTATACCTCCTTAATGTTTTGAGCAAAATACAGTTTAATATCGTTTCTTTGAATGTTTGCTTTTGGCAAAATAACCCCTGAAAAGCCGAACCTTTTGAGTTCATCCACTCTTTTCTGCATCTTGGGCACCATGCGTATTTCACCTGTAAGCCCCACTTCTCCTATAAGGGCAACTCCCCTGAAAGGCTGTTTTTTCCTGAATGAGGAAAGAAGAGCCCCTATTACCGCAAGATCGGTGGAGGTATCTTTTATTTTAAATCCTCCTGTGATATTCAGAAAGATATCCATTCCTCTAAGGTACAAAGAAAGGTTGTTTTCTATGACAGCAAGTAATATCTGCAGTCTTTTTATATCATATCCGCTTACGTTCCGAATAGGCATTGAGAACGGTGTTTGGGTACATAGAGCCTGTATCTCTACTAAAAATACACGGCTTCCTTCAACAACAGGTGCAACAGTACTGCCAGGAGGCAGGTTATCTATTTTTCCGGGTAAAGTATTGTTATTTTGGACCGGTATTAGGCCCTTTTGTGTCATTTCAAAGAGTCCAACTTCATCCGTCGGCCCAAAGCGGTTTTTCTGGGCTCTCAGGACCCTAAGACCGGTATTTTTATCCCCTTCAAGCAAAAGCACCACATCAACCATATGTTCAAGTATTTTGGGACCTGCAATGTCTCCAATTTTTGTGATGTGTCCAATTAGTATAGTCGTAATATGATTCTTCTTGGTAAGTCTCAGGATGCGCGCACCGCACTCCCTTATTTGAGAAATACTCGATGGAGGTTGCTCTATATCTTCCGTGTATATTGTTTGGATGGAATCTACGATAAGGAACTCGGGTTCTATATCTTTAATAGCCTGTTCAATTGCTTCCAGGGAGGGCTCTGCAAGAAGGAAGATGTTATCGTTATTTTTTGATAAAAGTCTTTCTGCCCGTGTCTTTATCTGTTCAGGAGATTCTTCTCCTGAAACATACAAAACTTTACCGAATTGGGAGAGTCTTGAGGCAATTTGTAAAAGGAGAGTGGATTTACCTATTCCTGGTTCACCTGCGAGTAAAATGTAGGAAGACCTTGTTATACCACCACCGAGGACTCTATCAACCTCTTTAATGTCTGTGGGGATTTTATGATGACTTGTGACGGAAATATCCTTAAGAGGTGTTGGGGTTGTATATTCTGTTTCCCCAACCCATGAATTCGCGTGATATTCTACGCTCTTTTCTATAAAAGAGTTCCATGCTCCGCAGGAAGGGCATTTGCCAAGCCATTTTGGGCTTTCAAAACCGCATTCCTTACATACGAACACAGTTTTCTTTTTCCGTGGCATCAGAATACAGAGATTTTGATGTATTTTTCTGGATGTTCCTGAATATCCTGTATGAGTTTTAACAATTCTTTTGTTGTAGAATCCATGTGCCTGTATAGGGAATCTTCCTGAATAAATTTTATGAGGCTTCCCTTGCTGAGTTTTAGCAAAATTGCCACGGTATCGTAATCAGATAGGAGCTTGTTGAATAATAAGTGTGTGGTGTCCAGATTTGTTTTTTCTCCTGAAAGTAATACTATAAGGGAATCAAGGTGATTGTTTGTTTTATTAAGGAATTTTCGTATGTCCATCTTCATTGAGGACAGGGCTGTGTCCATTTTTCTTGTTGCCGTATTCAAATTATGAATTATCTCCATTATGCTATCAGAAGCCTCTCCCAGAAATGCGATTATGTCTGCGAGGTCTTTCCGTTTTATCCCCACAATGGTACTTTTATCTTTTAGAACTTTTCCTTTACCGAGTTTTATAGAAATTCGCATCTGCCCTATAATTCCCTGAGATTCTATGTATGCGATAGTGCCCTCAGTGAGCCTGATATCGTTTATAGATATTTTAACGATTACGCTGTCTGGATATAGTTTTACATCTTCGACCTTTCCATTGGGAACGCCGAGAATTGTTACAGGGTCGCCTTTTTTGATCCACCCAACTTCTTTGAATTTGATAAAGTAGTAGTGTCTCCTCTGGCGGATTTTAAAGTTTGTGAGCCATAGATATCCAAAAATAAGGATAAAAATTAGTGTTATTACAGTTAAGCCAACTTTTGTTTCTTTATCCATCTCAATACACCGCAAAAGAAAGGGTGAACAGTTCTCCCTTTCTGTCTATAAAGAGGACTTTCCTTCCGCGTTTTTTTAGAGCGTTTTCAAGTTGCTCTGGCGTTTTTAAATCCTGATTGTTGATACGATAGATAATGTCATTTTTTTCAATGCCAAATCTTGCCCCGTAACCTGTAGGCGAGACATCAGTCACGAGTAAGCCATTCGACTTTGCAAGACCAAAAAACGCTGCAAGTTCCGGGGTTAATGAAGTCACTTCAATGTCGAGTTTTGAAATTTTAAATGGGGAGATCTGCACTTCTTTTGCTCTTATCGTTGCATGTAACCTCTTTCCGTCTCTTACATACTCTATGTAAAGCTTTTCACCAGGTAGCAGTGCATACGTAATGTCTTCAAGGTCACCCGTATTGAATATTCTTCTTCCGTTTATTTTCGTTATAATATCACCTTCTTTTAGTCCGGAGCCTTTGTAAAATACGCTATTAACAAGTATCCCGCCTGAATTGTTAAATCCCATTGCAGAACGTAATGACGGGGTGAGGTTCTGTGCAGAGAATCCCCAGAAGGCCCTTCTTACCTTTCCATATTTTTTAAGTTCCTTTATAACCTTAACCACAGTATTTGATGGTATTGCAAATCCTATTCCTTCGTTGCCTCCGGATTTTGATATGATAAAGGTGTTTATACCAACTACCATTCCAAGGGCATTCACAAGTGGACCACCTGAATTTCCGGGGTTTATAGATGCATCTGTCTGAATCATATCTCTATATTCGTGTTGTTCATTGTTCCCGCGTATGGTCCTGTGAAGGGCTGAAATAACACCAGCAGTGACAGTGGGGGATAGGTCTTCCAGCAAAAAGCCAAATGGATTCCCTATCGCTATTGCCCATTCTCCAATATAAAGGCTATCTGAGTTGAAGAAATGAGCAAAAGGAAGGCTGTCTGCATCTATCTTCAACAGAGCAAGATCGAGCCTTACGTCTTTTCCAACGATTTTTGCCTTAAATTGCCTTCCATCTGACAGGGTTACTGTGATATCCTCACCATTGTCAATCACATGTTCATTTGTTATAATATATCCGTCAGGTGAAACAATCACGCCAGAACCAAGGGAAGTTATTTTCTCTTTCCTATATGATGGGGGAAAGAGCCCTCTCCAGAAGTCAAAGAATGGGTCATTGAACATGGGAGATTCTGCGACCACCTGAGTACTTTGAGATGTAATGGATACAACAGCAGGACTAACTTTTTGAGTTGCCCTGACAATAGCCGTTTTTCTTGATGATGAAATATTAGCGTTTTTTGCATAAAGGGTATCTATTAATGTTTTTTCTACCTGATTGCCTTTCCTGCTACAAGCAGAAAGAATGAGGGCCAGTAAGGTGAAAAATACAAAACTATTTTTTCTCATTACCCCTTCTTGAGTTTTTTCCAGTCTTCAAGAAAACGCTCAATACCGATATCTGTTAGGGGGTGCTTTATCATCTGTCTTATTACCTTTGGGGGTATTGTGGCTATATGTGCACCCATTGTAGCAGCCTCAAGGACATGCATCGGGTGCCTTATTGATGCAACAATAATCTCTGTATCAAATCCGTAATTATCAAATATTGTCACTATGTCGGCTACCATGTCCATACCATCTGCCTGGATGTCGTCAAGTCTTCCCACAAAAGGCGATACAAAACTTGCTCCTGCCTTTGCTGCTAAAAGAGCCTGAATGGGGGTAAATATGAGTGTTACATTTGTGCGTATTCCCTCTTCTTTTAATGCTTTCACTGCCTTAAGCCCTTCTACTGTAAATGGAATTTTTATAACGATGTTCTCATGAATTTTGGAAAGTTCCCTTGCCTCTTTGATCATCCCTTCTGCATCCAGTGACACAACCTCAGCCGACACAGGACCGTTAATTAGTTCACATATTTCTCTCAATACTTTCTTTGGGTCCTGTCCTTCTTTAGCAAGAAGGGATGGATTGGTTGTTGCACCTTCCAGAATGCCCCATGAAGCAATTTCTTTTATATCTTCAAGATTGGCAGTATCTATAAAGATTTTCATACAAACCCTCCTTTATTCCTATTTTTTAAGCATTTTTTTTAGATGGTCTCCAAGAAGATTTTTCTTCTGGTATTGGATAATCTCCATAATTGCTTTCTCGGCAAGATCAAGCATCTCGTTAAGTTCTTCTCTGGTGAAACCGCTTCTTTCTCCAGTCCCTTGTATATCGATTATCTTACCTGACTCACTCATGGTTACATTTAAATCAACCTCTGCTTTTGAATCTTCTTCATACGATAGATCGAGAACGAGTTTCCTGCCCACCTTTCCCACTGATACTGCTCCGATAAATTCTTTTATAGGATTCTCTTTTATGAGTTTTTTCTCAAGGAGAAAGGTTATAGCATCGTAAAGAGCAGAGAATCCACCGTTAATGGATGCTGTTCGTGTTCCTCCGTCAGCCTGAAGTACGTCGCAATCAATTACTATCGTAAATCCTTCTAATTTGCGCAAATCTACCACCCCTCTGAGAGCCCTTCCTATTATTCTGGATATCTCTACCGAGCGTGAGTCAAGTCTACCGAGTCTTGATTCTCTTGGTTTCCTTTCGTGGGTAGAGCGGGGTAGCATAGCATATTCTGCAGTTATCCATCCCATGCCTGCGTTTTTCATCCAGTGGGGTACCTGCTCGCTTACACTCGCGCTACATATTACTTTGGTGTTTCCCATTTCAACGAGACAGGAACCCTCTGCATTTTGCATGAAATTCCGTGTTATTTTAAATGGTCTTAACCTTGTATCACTCATTTTACATCTGCTCCGGTGCTTCTACTCCAATTATATCCAGAGCCCTTTTTGTAACGTTCTTAACAGCCAGAACAAGGAATAGCCTTGCTGCACTGAGCTCCGGTTTATCAGGGTTTACTATTCTGTTTTTCTGATAATAGTTGTGGAAAATATCAGCAAGTTGTAATAAATACCTTGGTATTTCATGGGGTTCCATTCTAATGGTTGCCTTTTCTACTGTGTCAGGGAAATACATAAGTTTTCGCATAAGCAGCCTTTCTTCAGGTAAAGATAAAAGCCTGAGATTATTGTCTTTTGGCACAATGTTATTCTCTTCACCATGCTTCAGCAAGGAGTGGCTTCTTGCATGCATGTATTGAACGTAGTAAACAGGATTCTCCTTGCCTATTTTCTTTGCAAGGTCGATGTCAAAATCAAGATGTGCATCAGTAGTTCTCATGAGGAAAAAGAACCTTGCTGCGTCTTTCCCCACCTCTTCAAGTAGTTGTTTAAGGGTATAAAATTGGCCTGCACGCTTTGACATTTTAATCTTTTCCCCGTTTTTTAAGAGACTGACCTGTTGTACTATGATTATCTTTAACCTGTTGGGATAACCAAGGGCGGTAAGTCCTGCTTCCATTCGCTTGATGTACCCGTGATGGTCTGGTCCAAGAATATTAATTAGTTTATCGTATCCCCTCTGGAGTTTGTATAGATGGTATGCAAGGTCATAGAAGAAGTACGTTCCGGTTCCATCTCTTCTTATAATAACACGTGATTCTGTATCGCCAAAGTCAGTAGTTCTGAAGAAGGTTGCGCCATCTTCAAAAAAGAGAAATTTTTCTTCTTTCAGTATTCTGAGAACGAGTCCTGGATACTTGCTTTTTCTGATGAATGTCTCTTTTATGACATGGTCGTATTCAACATTAAACTGTTTTAATGTCTCGAGTTGTTCATTAAGGATGGTTTCTGTAATAAATTCAGGTAATTCTTCCTCTTTGATATTTTCATTCAAAGCTCTCTCTGCAATATCCTTTAAATATTCTCCTTTATATCCTTCCTGAGGGAAAGGTTCTTCAATACCTTTTAGTTTGTTTATCCACCATTTTACGCTCTTTACGAGGTTTTCAACTTGCTTACCTGCATTGTTGGAGTAAAATTCACTCTCTACCTTATATCCTGCATTATTCATAATCCTTTTGAGAGAATCTCCCACTGAGGCTGCCCGCGCACTCACAACATTAAGTGGCCCTGTGGGATTTGCTGATACAAACTCCAGATTTATATATTCGTTGTTACCAATGTTGACTTTTCCATACTCTTGTGGTTCGCTGTTAATTTTTCTAAGAATATTGTGAAGTGTCTTGTTAGCAAGTTTAATATTGAGAAATCCTGTTTGAGTGCTCACTTCACTTGCTATATGCTGAAGTTTTTTCATTACTTCCAGCGTGATGATGTCTCCGACTGTCTGTATTGGCTCAGATAGTTCTTTTTTAAGTCTGAAAAGGAAGTTAGAGGAATAATCTCCAAAGTCAGGTTTGGGAGTTTCCTCAAATATAACTTCTGTTTCAACGTTAAAAGTGGATTTTAACGTATCTTTTACAATGTTTTCAAGGTAGTGTTTAATGTTATCAGGTATCTGTTCCATCTTTAAATTCACTCCTTTTTGCTCCACCCCAGAGAGTTTCTAAAGAGTAATATTCTCTACCTTCACGCGTAAAAAGGTGAACAAGAAAATATCCATAATCCATAAGATACCACTTTCCACCTCTTTTACTTTCTATATGATGTGGCAAAATCCCCATATTGTCAAGTTTTTCCTGTATATTTGTGGATATTGCTTCCATGTGGTCAAAATTTTCACATGTGGCAATTACAAAGTAGTCCACAAAGTGTTTTTCCATTTCTGTAAAATCAAGGAGTACCACTTCTTCCCCTTTCTTTTCAAGTATTGCATCAATTACTGTGCGCAATATTTTATCCATCTTCTCTTTCCTCCATTAACGTTTTTGCATGCTGTATGGCACTTTCAGTTATTTTTTCTCCTGATAACATTCTGGCGATTTCAAGAACCCTTTCTTCTTTAGTTAGTTCTGTTATTTTTATATGTGGGGCATTTTCATCTCTTCTAACCAAAAAATGTGCATCTGCTAAGGATGCTATTTGAGGAAGGTGGGTTATAGCGATTACCTGTCCACGCAGGGAGAGTTCTTTCAGTCTCTCTCCTACAGTTCTTGCTGTCTTGCCTCCAATCCCTGTATCTATCTCATCAAAAATAAGAAGTTTATCGGTAGTGTCTCTTGTTATAAGCACCTTGAAGGCAAGGAGGATACGTGAAAGTTCACCTCCTGATGCTACATATTTTATGGGAGCAGGATGTCTGTTGCTGGTTGAAATAAGAAATCTAACTCTATCCAGGCCTTTTTCGTTAAGAGGGGAATCCTCAATCTCCACTTTGAATTTTATTTTTGGGAAGCCAAGTTTTTTAAGTTCATTTATTATATCATCTTCGATTTCCAGAAGGGTGTTGCGTCTTTTTTGACTCAGTTTGGTTGCAAGTGATAGAACTTCCTCCTCCGCTTTTTTAACCCTATCGGTCAGGCTTTCAATATCTCCTACCTCTCCTCCTATTGTATTCAGGGCCCTTTTTATACGCTCTATTTCTTTCAGGATATCCTTTGTTGACATAAGACCATATTTCTTCATAGTTTCACGTAATTCAAAAAGTCTTGCGCGTTTTTTGTCCAGTACATCCGGGTCAACAGATAGGTTATCGAGTTTATCTTTAAAGGTACCAAACAGTTCTTCTGCGTTTACCATGATGCTGTCAATCATGGACAATATTTCTTTGCTGTCTCTGTCTTTGTTTAGAACGTTGGAATGTTCCCTTAAAAAAGAAGAGGTTATCTCATAAACGCTGTTCTGGCCGCTATAGAACGTTTCCATCCCTTCTTCAAAGGTGCTTTTAAGGTCTTCTATGTTTTCAAGCATATAAATTTCTTCTTCAAGTTCCTTCTCTTCTCCTTCATAGGTATTTAAAGAGGTAAGTTCCTTTAGTTTAAATTTTAGAAATTCCTCTTTTTCCTTTAACTCCTTTAGTTCTTTCTGTTTTCTGTGTAAGGCGTTCTTTAATTCCATTAGTTTTCTGTAGGATTTTGTCAATTTTTCTCTCTCATTAAAAATTCCGATTAGCATATCAAGGTAATCTATATGTGTTTCTTCATTGAGAAGGGTGGAACTCTGATGCTGAGATGAGATTTCAATATGTTTCCCAATTTTTTCAATGATGGTATCGCGGGTCACAGGGGTGTCATTTATAAAAAATCTGCTCCTGCGTTTTTCTGGATTGATACTCCTTCTTACTATCAATTCTTCTCCTTTGTGCTCAAATACGCCCGAAACTTCAATGTTTTTCTCCTCTGTGAATCTATCCCATATTATCTTATCACCCTTTAGAAGGTCTATTATACCTATCAACATGGATTTGCCTGCGCCAGTTTCTCCTGTGATTGCATTGAATTTATCATGGAAAGAGATTTTACCGCTACCAAGTAAAAGGTAGTTTTTAAAGTACAGTTCGTTGAGTTTCATCCCCACGAAAGTTTTTTGCTTATAAGACGGAAGAATCTTGTATAATCTTCAAATTCTATGAGATTTACAGTCCGCCTGGAACCGTGTATAACAAAGACATCTCCTGATTCTGCCTCAATAGTTATCTGACCGTCTATTGATACTGTTATCTTCTCCCCTTTGGTCTCTCCTTTTATTTTGATTTTCATCCAGTGTGGCAGTACGATAGGTCTCAGTGTAAGTTTGTGTGCACATATTGGAGTAAGTACCATGAGTTTTTCTTCTGGATGGGCTATAGGACCTCCTGCTGAAAGGTTATAAGCAGTTGAACCTGTTGGTGTTGATATGATAACCCCGTCTGCTTTGAATTTGGAAAGTAAAACATCATCAACGCAAATACTTATTTCTACCATCCTCCACGGGTCTTTAACCCTCATTGTTATATCGTTTAGAGCGTTGAATTTCCCATGTTCATTTGTTATGTCTATGGTGAATCTTTTACTTATCGAGTACTCTCCTCTCAATATGCGGGAAAGTGCTGTTTTTATCTCCTCAGGTTCTATCTGGGTCAAAAAGCCCATTCCTCCAAGATTGATACCAAGTATCGGGGTTTTTCGAGAGTAACGTGCGGCTCTAAGAAGTGTACCGTCTCCCCCCAGGGTAATAATGATATCTGCGTATTTATCCAGTTCGTGTTCGCTTATGGACCGGGTATTTTCATAAGCACCGAGATTTTTATCCACGTAAATTTCATGTTCACTTAACTCATTAAAAAGCAAGCCCAGGACCTCTTTAATCCCGGGCTTGCGTGGATTTCCAGTTATGGCAAATCTCACATTAAGATTTCTGGGTTTGTGCCTTGTTGATTTTGTGGAGTCTCCACTCTATCACGAGCGCAGCCACCACGAAAATAGAAGAGTAAGTACCGACTATAACGCCAATGGTGAGGGCAAGGGCGAAGTCAAATATTACAGGACCACCGAATAGAAGAATGGAGATAAGCACTATGAGTGTGGTAAGTGAGGTTATCACCGTTCTTGACAGCGTGGCGTTTATTGATGAGTTGAAGATATCAATCATCTTCTTTATGGATACACCCTGTGAGAATTTTCTTAGTTCTTCCCTTATTCTATCTGATACCACAATTGAGTCGTTTATTGAGTATCCTACAATGGTTAAAAGAGCAGCAACAATCTGAATGGTTATCTCGCGGTTGAAAAGGGACAGAAGGCCAAGAGTTATAAATACATCATGGAAGAGAGCAAGTACAGACCCTACACCAAAGGCAAAGTCGAACCTGATCCAGATATAAATTAGCATGAGAATAAGTCCGATTGTGAGTGCTTCAAGTGCTTTAATTTGTAGTTCTTTCCCTACACGAGGACCCACACTTTCATTTCTTTCTACAATAACTTTAAGTCCTGTTTTTTCCGAGATGAGTTTTGCAAGTTCATCTGCATCATAATTTTCTTTGTATCTTAAAAGGAATGTAGAAGGGTCTCCAAAGGTCTGGATTTCCACGCTTGCAAGATTCGCATCCTTTCTTAAGATTTCTCTGAGTTTTCCTACATCGTATGGTTTTTCAAATTTTATCTGTACAAGGTTTCCGCCCGTGAAATCAACACCATATCTTAATCCCCCATGTACTATAATGCTCACTATGCCAAGCAATATAAAGAATATTGAAATACCAAAGGCAATTCTTCTCTTCCCTATAAAATCATACTGTGGGTTTTTGAAGAAAGTTATCATGGTAGTCCTCCTAAATTCTCAGGGTTTTAATGTTTTTCACTTTGTATAGATAATCAAAGATGATTTTGGTAACAAATACCGCAGTAAAGAAACTAACAATTATACCGATTGTAAGAGTAGTGCCGAAACCTCTAATAGGACCTGTCCCGAATTTAAGCAGAACCAGGGCTGCTATAATTGTGGTTACATTTGCATCAAAAATCGTTATGGTAGCCCTGTGATAAGCAGCATCTATTGCATTTCTGGGGCTTTTGCCAGCAAGCAATTCCTCACGAATTCTCTCAAAAATGAGCACGTTAGCGTCTACGGCCATACCCACTGTAAGTATAATACCTGCAAGTCCAGGGAGTGTAAGCGTAGCATGGAATGCCACGAGAAAAGCGAATATGAAGAGAAGATTTAATAAAAGTGCCAAATCTGCTATAAGTCCTGATACATTGTAATAGAATATCATAAAGAGAACAACGAGCAGAAATCCTATAATCAGGGCTGTAAGCCCCTTGTGTATGGAATCTCTACCAAGGAGTGGTCCTACTGACCTCTCCTCTATGATTTTAACAGGAGCAGGAAGAGCACCTGCCTTAAGAATAACGGCAATTTCTTTGGCCTCTTCTATTGTGGGAATACCTTCAATTATTGCACTTCCACCCTGAATACGCTCTCTTATAACAGGGGCTGTTTGGACAACGTTGTCGAGCACTATAGCAAGTCTTTTTCCAACGTTCTTCCCGGTTACATAGGAAAATTTACGGGCTCCCTTACGATTAAACATAAGTTCTACTATTGGTTGTCCTGCTATTTGTGAGCCTGGAGAGCCGATTGTATGTCTTGCTGTCTTGAGGTCTGCACCAGTGAGTTCCGGTTTTGCCAGAAGGAGGTAAAGTGGTCTTATTTTTGTTCCATCCTCTGTGTATTTAACTCTGCCCCAATAAAATTTGTATTTATTTCCAAGAATTTGTTTAACAATATCAGTTTTGAGTATAGAATCCACTTTATCCCAATCGTTTTCATCTACATAAAATTCGCCCCCACCTGCATTCTGCAGAAGTGACAGGAAAGGACCTATGGTGCCTGATGTATCTCCCTCTTCCCTTTGAAGAGCCTTGTCTATTTTTTCAACGATATTGTTTGCAACTTTTTCGTCTGCTACAATGTGAAATTCCAGCATTGCTGTCCTTCCAATAAGTTCTTTCGCCCTCTCTCTATCCATGACACCAGGTAACTGAACAAGTATTCTGAAGGCACCCACCTTCTGAATGGACGGCTCAAATACGCCCCACTGGTCAATTCTGTTTCTTATAATCTCTATTGCCCTGTCTACAGCGCCTTTCCACTGCGCTTCAGGTAGTTTAGACTTATCGACTTCGAGCAAAAGATACATTCCGCCCTGAAGGTCAAGCCCGAGGTTCAATGCTTTTTTGTGCAGCTTCTTAAGATCTGCAGGTTGCATGACCTTTTTTACATCCTCAGGCATCGTATAATATTTATACGTGGGCCACAGACTCCATAAAGCGGCTAAAATCACAACAAGAGTAATAAGAGCACGCCATTTGAGACTATTCAAAAGACAATCCTCCTTTTTTGGTCTTTAATTATACGATTTATAAGGTGCATATTCAACCAGTGCACCACCAGATTGTCCCAGAGTGTCGTGGATTTCAGAAAAGCCTGTAAACTTTATTTTTCCATATGAAAGTGTTATGCTGGCACCGATTTTATAGGGCACTGTTGAAAGAAATAATAAGAATGATATACGGGGAGATAAAAGGAACCTCTGAAATACTGAGACCCTGAGAGGCATGTATTTTTCACCTTCTACGAGCAAAGAGGTTTTGCCAGCAGGGCTATTCATGTTGAGTATTAGAGGGAGTTTAACATGGTATGGAAGCCCCGAGACTCCGGCGTGGATATTCAATGCTTTTGACAGATTTATGCCCGTGGATGTAGAAAACTCTATGTAGTTTTTGAATACAGGCAAAAATTCTCTATTGAAAGTGATACATAGTCCATAGTTTATCTCTTTAATTTTACGTCTTATAGTGAACCCTAATTCTAAAAATTTAAAGTAAGACCCAAGGTTAAGGTAGGTCACCGAAAATCCCAGTTGCTTTTTATTTAGAGCAATAGATAGCATTGCTGTTCCCTTTATATTATAAAAGTTCCGGAGACCTAACTGTATATTTTGATACGAAGGAACAATATCAGGAAATACTTTATAAGTTCCTAAACCCTGTTGGTATCCTGTAAAGTCTGCAAAAAGACTGCCCTCAATTGAAATAAGCAGCCAGATAAGGTACATTATTTGTGTTTCTTTATAAATTCAAGTTCAAGTTTAATAAAACTATTTTCATTGTTAATGCCGGGTCCATGTATATTGCAGTAACTGGTGGGTTCGTCTCCCTCTCTGAAAGGAACCTCGTCAGTCCTTGGGCAATAATCCGTTGCAAGAAGACCGGATTGGAGGCACACATCAGCAATTACTATGTTGTCAGGCACGGGAAAATCACCTGGAGGTGGCATGTAAGCCGAATCGTAAACAATTTTATTGAAAGTTGCCCATATCGGTAGTGCTGTTCCTGCACCTGTGGCTCCCTTATATATTGTTCTAAGGGAGTCAAAGCCAACCCATACTCCGGTTAAAAGGTTATGTGTAAAACCAATAAACCAGTTATCCCTATATTCGTTGGTTGTCCCGGTTTTACCTCCACATGGAAGCTCAAACTTGAACTTCCTTCGTATATTTATACCTGTACCATGGTTAACCACCGTTTGAAGCATATAGTTCATTATATATGAGGTTGTGGCATCTATAACCTTTACTCTGACGGGATCTGTCTCTTCAAGGGTGATGCCGTTTCTATCTTCTATTTTGCGAATAAAGAATGGACGTATTCTGTATCCTCCATTTTCGAACGGAGCATAGGCTGTAATTAATTCAATTGGTGTAAGTTCAATCCCTCCAAGGGCAATTGAAGGATAGGGAGGAAGGTAAGTCCTTATTCCCATTCGTTTTGCATACATAACAACGGCATCCGGGCCTATTTTCAATATCAGGTTGATAGTCGCAAGGTTTCGTGACCATGCAAGAGCATCACGGAGAGTTATCTGACCAAGATACTTATGGTCGTAATTATCCGGTTTCCAGTCTTCTCCACCAGGTCCCTGTCCCTTAAGCACTATGGGGATATCCATCACTTTGTCTGTTGGATAGAATCCGTTGTCGATGGCGGTAAGATAAACAAATGGTTTGAACGCAGAGCCTGGTTGTCTTTTTGCCTGTATTACTCTATTAAATGGGCTTTCTTTAAAATTCCTGCCACCTACAAGTGCAAGAATGGCTCCTGTTTCAGGGTCAAGAGCCAGAAGTGCCCCCTGAAGATAGTCAGGTTTCTTGTTCTTAGAAGTATCCTGAAGGAATTGTTCTCTTGTAGGAGTGATTTTTCTCTCTTTTTCAAGTTCAGTAAGGAGACTGTCCAGAACAAGTTCTGCTGTTTTTTGTAAATTGAAGTCAATTGTAGTATATACTTTACCTCCGCCTTTAAAAAGAAAATCTTCTCCATATCGTGATATTATGTAGTCGCGAATCATCTCAAGTATGTACCCACCAAAGTTCTTCTTATGAATGTTTTTGGGTTTATGAACCACTACTTTTTCCGAAAGAGCCTCTTCGTATTCTTCCCTGGTTATAACTCCTTCTTCGTACATGACCTTTAATATAAGTTTTGCCCTTTTTGCATTGCGTTCAGGGTATTTGATAGGCGAATAAAACACAGGAGACCTTACTATTGCGGCCAGTGTGGCGGCTTCTCTCAATGTTAAATCTTTCAGATCTTTGTTAAAGAAATACCTTGCTGCTGTTTTTATCCCGTATATACCTTCACCAAAATATATCTGGTTTAGATAAAGGGTAAGGATTTCATCCTTTGAGAAATATCGTTCTATTTTTAAAGCAAGTAGCATCTCTCTTGCTTTTCTTATGATGGACCGTTTAAAGGATAGAAAAACGTTTCTTGCAAGTTGTTGCGTTATTGTAGAGCCTCCCTGGTGCGGTTTCATAGTAATGACATCCACAATGATTGCTTTGAAAACACGAGTAAGGTCTATACCTGGATGTTTGTAAAATCGTTTGTCTTCCACTGCCACAAAAGCGTTTTTCACTGTGCTCGGTATTTCTTTCTGGGATGCTGTTTCCCTTATTTCAAGGAAGTATGTGTAAAGTCTTTTTCCATTTCTATCGAGTATTTCTGTTGCATTTGGAGGAGTATAATTTTCTATAAGATATGCTGGGGGTAATGTTGCCTCTAAAAGAGCAATGGTAATTATGAAAACAATGATAAAAATCCCATACAGGTAGAGTGCCTTTTTCAAAATGCGCTTTAGCATGAACTTATATCCTTCAAGTTTACTTTTTCTATGGTATCAGGTGTAAAACCGAGGAAAATACTCAATAAAGAATGATAGTGTGGAGGTATATCAGTGAGGTAAAGGTCAAGGGTCGGCTGTCCGCTCTTTTTTAATAGATTGTTTTTTTCGAGAAAACTCTTTACTTCTTTGGCAACAGCATGAGCAGGATCAACAAGATGAATACTGTCTCCAACTACTTCTTTAATCGTATCAATTAGAATAGGGTAGTGGGTGCAGCCAAGGATTATGGTATCAACCTTTTCTCGTATTCCTTTTAAATAATACTCCGCAATAAGTCGTGGAATATCGCCTTTTGTAAGGCCTTCTTCTGCGAGGGGGACAAACAGCGGACAGGGTTTTTCATAGACATTAAAAATACCATGTTTATTCAGTATTCTTTTGTGTGCATGACTTTTTATTGTAGCGATGGTTCCGATGATTCCTATATGTCCGGAACGTGATACCTGAATAGCCATGTTTACACCAGGTTCCACCACGCCAAATATGGGGATATGGTTAAATTCCTTTTTAAGATAGGAGAGGGCGACACTTGATGCTGTATTACATGCTACAACTATTATATCTACCCCCTTTTCTATCAAGAAAGCAGCATCTTCTCTTGCAAATCGTTTAATGGTTTCCTCTGATTTGGTACCATAAGGCACTCTGGCTGTGTCACCAAGGTAAACGATATTAACGTCTTTTAGAACAGAACGTAGCGTTTTAACTACCGTAAGACCCCCTATTCCGGAGTCAAATACGCCTATACTTAAGGGTTTGTCAATATTTTCCATACTTTCTTTCATAATAATTTTTGTACTTCAAAATTCCTGAGACAATTCCGTCTGCCAATCTGTTTTGATATTTTTTACTTCTTAATTTCTTTTCTTCCTTAGGATTGGTAATAAAACCAGTTTCAATGAGAATACTTGGTGCATAAACACCACGTAAGACATAAAAACCCGCCTGTTTTACCCCCCTGTCAAGACAGCCCGTTTTTTTTACTATACTTTCCTGGACGAAGGCAGCAAGGTCCTGAGATTCTCTGAGGAATTCGTTCTGTGCCATATCCCCTAAAATCCATTTTAGAATATTTTTTTCGTCTACTTTTTCCTTGAGTTCGTATTTTATCACGGAGTTTTCAAATGCAGCGACCGAACGTTCCCATTTTGTTCTTGCTTCTGAAAGGAAATATGTTTCTACACCGTGTGCACGTTTGCCCTTGGAATAATTGGCGTGGATGGATACGAAAAGATCACATTTTGATTTATTTGCTATACGTGCTCTCTGTCCCAGGGTGATAAATACATCTTTGTTCCTTGTCAGAATAACTTTAAACCCCTTTTTTCTGAGTTTCTTTGCCACCTTTCTGGCTATTGATAGTACAATATCCTTTTCCTTTGTGCCTCTTTTAGAAATAGCGCCTGGGTCTTTGCCACCATGTCCAGGGTCAATCACCACCACATCTATTTTATTGTGAGTTGGTTTCTCTGGTTTGTTTACTGATGCTTCAGGATGTTTTTCTATATTCGTGATTTTGTTTGTTTCTTGGGTCTCTGTCGTGGAAGAAATGAGCATTAAAGTGAATAAACCGGTTGAACTCCTAATTTTGAATTTGATTTTTCTTCTTGGTTTAAGTGTGAATACCGTGCCATGCGACGAATAGGTAATTTCAATTTCTTTAATAGGAGAATGTACGTCATCAAAGTAAATGTATGGAGGACCAAAATAAAACCCATATGGAATTTTAATTTCTATAATACTATCTTTATTGTATGCCTCGGGTTCAAGGTCAATATTATGGACGATACGAATCAGATTGCCCTGCGCATTTAGAGATTTGATAGATGGAGTATATGCAGATTCTATAACTCTGTGTTTTGTTCTGTCCCAATAATAATAATTTCCTTTAAGGGCACCTGCAATATAAACAGCATTTTCAGCGTCAATAAATCCATTTTGTGAATCAACTTCCATATACTTAAGATTACCGTTTACTTTACCCTGATATGAAAGGTCTTCTCGGTTAATGTAGACCGCATCTGTTCCAAATGAGATGTTTACTGTAGTATCGGTTATTGCTGTTTCTAAATCAAAGGTTTTCGAAATTACAGCTAAAGATAAAAGGTCATAATTGTTTTTGTGTGTGTACGGAATATTTAAAACTTTAAAAGACAAAAGAAATGCGAGTAAAAAAGCCATATCTCTCCTTTTGTTATAATATTTTAAGGCACTTTTTGCGAGTTACAAAAAAAGTGGCGTATGACATACTTTTTGGGGTTTCGTGTTATTGGTATCAAAATATTAAACTAACTGGAGGCATAAATGGACAGTGTTGATTCTAAAGTTGAGAAACTCGTGAAACACTTTGAAGGTGTAAAAAGAATTGGAGTTATCTCTCACGTACACCCGGATGGTGATGCTGTGGGAAGTGTTATAGGTTTTTATCTGTTTCTTAAAAAGATAGGCAAAGAAACAAAGGCAATATTAAAAGATGGTGTCCCATATCAGTATTCATTTCTTGATGGTTCAGAGGAAATAGGCACGCAGTTTGATTGTACAAATATGGACTTATGTGTTCTTTTAGATGCAAGTGAATTTTCGAGAACCGGATTTCCGAAACCTGAAGTTCCACTTATAAGGGTGGACCATCATAAAACCGGTGAATTCTATTCAGATTACGACCTTGTGGTTACTCATGCACCTGCTACTGTATCTCTTGTACTCGAAATCCTCAGAAAATGGAATGTGGATTTAATTGATGAAAAGATAGCAAGGGCACTTTATACCGGTCTTTTGACCGATACTGTGTCTTTTCTACATGCCAATTCATTTACCTGGGCTTTTAAAGATGCTCTCTTTTTATCCAGCATCACCGACATAGAAGATATAGGGTCTTTGGTGTATGAAAGAAAAAGAAAGGCATTTTATTATCTTCTGGTTAGAGCCATAGAAAGATTGACCTTTAAATTTGGAGGTAAACTGGCTTATACATTTATAAAAAACGAGGATTTTCCTGAAACAGGTGCTACAGCGGAGGATACAGATGGTATTGTAAGGCATGTCATTTCTATTGATGGAGTTGAAGTCGGCGTTAATTTCATTGAATATGAGAAGGGTATCTGGAAATTAAGTGCGAGAGGAAAGGGTAAGGTTGACCTTTCTCTTGTATGTTCTGAATTAGGAGGAGGAGGGCACAAAAATGCTGCTGGGTGCTCCATTAAAGGGTCTTTAGATGACGCTATAAATAATTTCTTAAAGGTATTTGAAAAATGGGCAGGATATCTGTAAAAGTACAGCCAGGTGCCAGTAAAATAGAGATAAAAAAAGAAGGGGATTTTTTTAAGATAAAGTTACATGCGAAGCCTGAAAAAGGCAAAGCAAATAAAGAACTTGTGGAGGTTTTAAGTAAGTTTCTCAGGGTTCCTAAAACCTCTATTAAAATTGTATCTGGTGAAACTTCAAGAACAAAAATAGTTGAGATAGAAGGACTTGCTACTCAGGATATTACAAGGAGGCTTCTGGATAAATGATACTTATTTTGCTCCTGTCCTTTTCTCTGTTTTCTGTGGACTCTTCCCTTACATATGGATTTTCCAGGTCTCTTCAAAGTGGTTTTTCTGATGCAATTTTTAAGGCTGCTACCTTTTCAGGTAACAGGGAGAGTATTCTTCTTTATTCAACGCTTTTTACTTTTTTTGCTGACACTCAGGATATAAGGTTTCAAAAACAGGCTATTCTGGGGGGAGCAGTTTCTTCAGGGCTTTGTACATTAATTAAGTATGCTGTTAATAGAAAGAGACCTGAAGGTGTATCAGATAGATGGAATTCATCTTTTCCTTCCGGGCATTCTACAATGAGCGCGTTTGTAGCGGTGTATTTCGGAGCGAGATATCCGCGCTACAGAATCCCGCTGTATTTATGGGCACTGGCTGTTGGTGCTTCGAGAGTATATCTAAAAAGGCATTGGGTAAGTGATGTTATTACAGGGTATGCACTTGGTGCTGCTACTGCTTATCTCACCTTAAGGTTTTATGACAATCGTTCTCCCTGATTTATAATTTAGCAATGTTTACACCTTACGGCAAAAGGGAAATACTGGCATTAACATTTTTGTCTCTGGTGGTTTTCATTGTACTGCTGGCTCTTTCAAAAAGGGAGGGGCTTGCATTTTTAAAGTATTTCCTGTTTTTACCAGTACTTACTTTCCTTTTTACCCTGTTTTTTTTCAGGGATCCAAAGAGAAAAATCGTTTACAAACCATGTGAGATACTCTCACCATGCGATGGGTTTGTGTCTCATATAGACACGGCATATGAACCTTATTTCTTTAAGAAAAAGGTAAAGAGAATAAGTATATTCATGACAATGTTCGATGTGCATGTCCAGCGTAGTCCTTTAAAGGGTACCGTGATTTATACCGAACATCATAAAGGAAGTTTTTTAAATGCCCAGAAGGAAGAATCTCTTGAAAAGAATGAGAATAATATTATAGTGATTCAGTCTGAGTATGGATTTCCCGTGGTTGTAAAGCAGATAGCAGGTGTGTTCGCACGTAGAATAGTATGTGCGGTCAAAAAGGGTGATAGGTTGAATCCTGGAGATAAAATAGGTATGGTCAAATTCGGGTCAAGAGGTGAAATTTATTTACCATCTGATGTGGAATTTGAAGTTTATGTCAATAAAGGGCAGCATGTAAAAGGTGGATTGACCGTTTTGGGGAGGTTGAAGAGGTGCCGGTAGTTCCCACGCTTTTCACACTTATTAATTCTATGCTTGGCTTTATTTCCATTCTCTATAGTGTTAAGTTCGCTATCTATCATAACTCTATGCCAACTGCCCATTTTTTACAGAAGGCTGCGTGGCTTATAATGGCTGCTATTCTTTTTGACGCTTTTGATGGCGAAGTGGCAAGATTTTTAAAGCAGGAAAGTAACTTTGGCGCAGAACTGGATTCACTCAGTGATTC
Source organism: Caldifarciminota bacterium (assembly GCA_027038175.1). Lineage (GTDB taxonomy): Bacteria > Hydrothermota > Hydrothermia > UBA1063 > CAJXJZ01 > CAJXJZ01. The sequence continues at coordinate 58,509 of JALVYB010000058.1, forward strand.
GCTTTCTTTTGGAGTGGCTCCTGGAGTCCTTGTGTTTGTATGGGCACATATCTCCTTTAAAGAAATTGGATTCCCTGGAGTTTATTCCCGTATGCTCTATATTGTTTTGACGCTTTTCGTTCTTGCCGTTATTATTCGACTGGCACGTTTTAATGTGGAAACCCCTCTTGATAAAGAGTATCATAAAGTATTTCGTGGACTTCCTTCCCCTGCTGGAGGTGGATTCCTTGCCTCACTGGTTATTTTGCAGCTGGGGCTTATTAATTCAGATTCATTTGTTTATCAGACATTTGGGAAAATTCTATCTGATACCAGCATAACGGCTTTTAATACGTTCCTTTACTGGGGGCTTCCATTTTTCTCTTTAATTCTTGCTTTTTTGATGGTATCAAGTGTGGCGTATCCTCATGCCCTTCAAACTATACTCGGGGAAAAGCCAAAAATACAATACTTTCTGTACATTTTCACAATAATAGGACTAATGTGGTTGATAAGAGAAATATCAGTGTTTGTGTTTTTTCTGGTTTATATAGTTTTCGGCCCTCTACTGGTTTATTTAAAAAGGAAAAGTGTAAGTTCATAGTTTTTCCCTTATAATTTTTATATGAAAGCCTTTACCTGGTTTCTCCTTTTTTTGCTCGCCCTGTTTCTTGCTGCCGGGTATTACCTATATGAATACGTTTACATTCCCCAGAAAATTTTAATATCCCGTTTGGAGGAAGAAAATCTCAAATTAAAATATGAAATAAGGGACGAGATGGACAGACTGTACAGAGAGTGCAGTAGCAAAAAGTCAAAGAATAGGGAAAAGACATTTGTAGAAGAGACTGTTTCCAATGATTCCGTAAAAAAAGATACAGTATCAAATGTCTTGTTGGAACCTATTTCTTTTGCTTTCTCGGCTCGTGATCTTTTCAAAGGTTCAAGACTTTCTACAAAGGGCAGGGCTCTTGTAAATGAATTTTATAATCAAATAAAAGAAAAGCAGTTTGATTCTATCAGAATTTTAATAAACAGAAAAAACCCTTCTGCGGCAAGGAAAGTACTTAATATAAAAAAATACCTTGTTAAATTAGGACTTGACAAAAACAGAGTATGGGCAAGGCTTGATAAAAATCTTCCAAAGGATTCGGTTTATATAAAAATATTATGGTAGGAGTTGTTGTAAACAGATTTGCAGGCAGGGGAAAGGCACAAAAGGTATATAAAATGAAGATTCTACCTTATCTTAACAAGAATCGTATAGAATACAAAACGATAATGGAAAATAGTGTAGAAAGTATGCAAAGGGCTATCAGGAAAGGGCTGGATGAGGGAATCAGGTTGTTTGTGGTAGTAGGTGGTGATGGCACATTGAATCGTGTCGTGGAGACCATCCTTGGAAAAGACGTAGTTATTGTACCATTCCCTGGTGGTACGGGTAATGATTTTTTAAAGTCTTTGGGTAGGAAAAAAGTGGATCTGGAAAAGATTGAGGAGTGCCTAAACGCTGATTGTAAGATTAAGTATGTTGATGTCGGATTTGTTAAAACTGAGATAAAGAGGCACATATTTATAAATGGTCTTGGTATTGGATTTGACGCAGATGTTTTAAGAAGGCTCAAGAAGATTCCGCTAATCAGAGGTGATATGCTTTACTTTGTTTCAGTTATAATAAGTATTTTTAAGAGAATTGGAATGTATTTTGACCTCTATATAGAAGACAGGCGTATTAGAATGGAAGATGTGGTGGTGTTCGATATAGGAAATGGTAAGTACCTTGGCGGTGGATTCAAACTTTTTCCACATTCCGAGTTCACTGATGGGATTTTATCTTTTACGGCTATAAAGAATAGTAAGATTTTTAATGTTTTTAGAGTTTTGATTGATATTATGAGAGAAAAATTCACAAACGACTTGATTAAAACAGGGGAATTTAGAAAAATTACTGCGTTGTTTGACAGAGAGGTATTTTTCCACACAGACGGTGACCTTATAGGCAAGTCCAGGAAGTTTGAAATAGGCATACTGAAAGAAAAATTGGGGGTATTAGTATGAGGTTTTTAATAGTGGGGCAGGGTTCAATAGGTTCAATGCTTGGGGCACGTCTCAGGGAGAAAGATAACGAGGTATTTTTTGTGGTGAGAAATCCCATAAGGGTTTCAATACTTGAAAGAGAGGGCATAGTTCTTTTCGAAAAAGAAAAGCATGAGATTATAAAGTGTGATGGAGTTTATCAGTTTAACCGTCTTGAACATCCTCTGGACGTAGATTATGTGATAATAGCAACAAAGAGTTACAATGCAAAAGAGGCTGCCGAGGGCATAAAAGACTTTGTCCCAGATTCTGCAGAATTTATTACAGTACAAAATGGAATAACCCCTCATATAGACGTTTCAAAAATAGTAGGAGAAAAGAGGCACATTATACTGTCTCTATACGATTCTGCTTTCTCATTTTCGCTTAACCAGGTGAGATTAACAGGGCGTGGTGAGAATGTCCTTACATCCTTTGAGCCATCAAGAGACCTTTCCAGAGTTGAAAAGGTATTCAAGCATTCAGGGTTTGATGTTAGAGTGGAAAAAGATGCGTTTTCCGTACTTTACAAAAAACTCTTCATTAATGCTGTTATAAATCCAATAACCACTGTGTTAAAAGTGAAAAATGGTGAGTTAATCAGGAATCGTTATGCTTCTGAACTCGCTAAGTCACTTATAGAAGATGTTGTAAATATAGCAGATGCTCTCAATTTTAAAGACAAAAATACACTTGAAACCCTTGTATTTAAAACTATTGAAAAAACAGCAGATAATAAGTCATCTATGTTACAGGATATAGAGTGGAAGAGGAAAACCGAGATTGATGATATAGTGGGATATACTCTACATCTTGCCGAGGAGTATGGTGTGGAAGCACACAGTTTGAGGAATCTATATCTCGCTGTTAAGGCACTTGAATCACAGTACCTGAGATAAAATTGTAGCCTTTGCATAGGCTTTGTATTCTTCATTCACCAGTATTTTAACTATATCCCCTTCACCTATATTGAGTTCTGAGTCATGTGATATAAATTTGATGTAATTTTCAGTCGTACCCTTGATAGTTTTATGGTTCTTGTATTCTATTATCGCAGCGAGGGTTTTCCCCCTGAATTTGCGAACAAACGCTTTTTTCTTTGAGTCTACAAGTTCAATTAATGCTCTTTCACGTTGTTTTATTAAAGAATAAGGTAATTCTTGTAATTTGGCTGCATCTGTCATGGGCCTTTTTGAATACAGGAACACGTGTGCATACGCAAAGGGAAGTTGTTCCATAATTTTGTATGTCTCTTCAAAATCTGAGTCAGTTTCTGTAGGGAAACCGACAATAATATCCGTTCCTATTGCCATGTTTGGATTTGATTCATAGAGTTGCCAGAAGGCCTTCAGGTATCTCTTTAGTTTGTATGGTCTTCGCATGCTGCGAAGCACCCTATCAGATGCTGATTGGAGCGGAAGATGTATATGGGGCATCAGTATATCCTCACGAAACAGATCAATTATTTCCATGTTTACATGGGGTGGAAGAATTGAAGAGAGGCGTATCAGAAGGTCTGGAAAATTTTTCTTTATCTCTCTAATTAATATATGCAATTTTACACCAGAAGTTTTACCAAAACTTCCGATGTCAGTACCTGTAAGCACGATCTCCTTTGTACCGTTTTTCACATAGTTTCCGATTTCTCTGAGTATTTCTTCAGGATTCCTATCCCTTGCTTTCCCTCTTGTATAAGGTACAATGCAGTAACTGCATCTGAAATCACAACCTTCCTGTATGCCAATTAGAGTTCTATGCCTTGTCTGGCCAAGAACCGGATGAGATAAAGGAGTGAAATCATCGAGAATATCATGAAATTCTTTAAATTCAATGTCTTTTTCTGGTTTCACATATGGAAGTTTAATATAACAACCTGTTGCAATTATTCTTTTCCCCTTCTTATGGTACTTGTGAATGGCTTTTCTGGTATCTCTTTCCCCTCTATGTGTCACAACACAACCATTTATCACCAGAAGGTCTGCCTCTTCAGGGTTTTTAGTATATGAGAGGTTGCAGGCTGACAACCATTCCCTGATTTTCTCTGACTGATACTGGTTCAGCCTGCAACCAAAAGTAATGATACTGAACTTTTCCAACCTGCTGGCCTATTCTGCGTTTTCTTGTTCCGCTTTTTCGCCGCTTTCCTCGGTTTCCTCCAGGCCTTCTTTGAGCTCTTTCAGTTTTTCCATTTCTGTTTTCAGAATCTCCCCAAGATTAATCTTTGCTGGTTGTGATTTATATTTTTCCACATCAACTTTTTCCTGGGCTTTATAGTAGTCTCTTTCGGAGAGAAGTACTCTTTTTCTATGGGGTTCCACTTTGAGGACTTTTAGATTGAGAGTTTCACCTTCATTATAGTTCTCTCTTGGGTCGCCTTTTTTCTGGAGTTGTGATGCAGGCACATATCCTTCAAGTCCCTGGTCTACCTCAACCAGTACGCCTCTCTGACCTACCTCTTTTATGGTAGCCTGAAGTTCAGTGCCAGCGGGTATTTTCTTCATAATATCTTCCCATGGGTTGGGATAAAGCTGTTTGATACCAAGTTCTATATATCTGTCTTTTTTATCAATATTCAGCACTTTGACCTTTGCTTTCTGCCCTTTTCTGAGCGCTTCCTGAGGGGATTTAAATCTTTGAGTCCAGGAAATATCTCCCACATGGAGGAAACCTTCAATACCTTCTTCAAGTTCAATTATTGCTCCATAGTCTGTAAAGTCTTTAACAACTCCTTTCACAACAGACCCTATGGGATATTTCTCGTCAACAAGTGACCATGGGTCAGGCTGTGCCTGTTTCATTCCAAGGGAAATTCTCTGTTTCTCAACCTCAACATTCAATACAACGAGGTCAACCTTATCACCCTCTTTTACAAGTTCAGAGGGATGTGCTGGCGGAGAGCCCCATTTCATCTCTGAGATATGTACAAGTCCTTCTACTCCTGGTTCAAGTTCAACAAAGAATCCATAATCCACTATTTTCTTTACTGTACCCGTTACTTTTGCTCCAATAGGGTATTTTTCCTTTACTTTTTCCCATGGATGAGGTTGTAGTTGCTTGTAACTAAGTGTTATTTTAAGGTTCATCTGGTCAACGCCTATAACCTGAGCCTCAAGTTCATCTCCCTCTTTTACCACTTCTTCAGGGCTCTGTATCCTTGTCCAGGACAGCTCGCCAATAGGTATCATCGCATCTATACTTTCGAATCCTTCGACCTCGCAGAAAACACCAAAATCAGCAATTCCTGTGACCTTACATTTCACAACCTGTCCTTCTTTAAGTTCAAAGAGTTTTTCCCTGAGTTTACTTCTCTCTTCTTCTATAACTTCTTTCCTTGATACAACAATATTTTTCCTTGCTCTGTTAATCTTTATAACCTTTACTTTTATATCCTTTCCCACAAAAGATGATATCGACTTCACTCTCTTTACATCAATCTGTGAGCCCGGAAGGAAAGCAGACACTCCAAATACTTCCACCATCAATCCGCCCTTCACCTGTCTCTGAACTTTTCCGTCAACGGTTAGATTATTCTGGTACGCCTCTTTTATTTTATCCCATGCCATTATGAAGTCGGCTTTATGCTTGGATACAATGGTCCTTCCATCTGGACCATCAAGCGATTCAACATAAACATACACCTCATCCCCGGGTTTTATCTCTGCATCTTTAAATTCGACCCGGGGCGCAACACCCTCTGATTTTGAGCCTATATCTACATACACCTCTTGCGGTGTAACCTTTACTATTACACCCTTCTTTATTTCCCCCTCTCTTGGAATATCCAGGGCTTCGTTGATGAGCCTGAGGAGCTCATCATCTGTATTGGTGGGTACTCCTTTTACGTTTTTTTCCTCCATGGGTCTTTTTACCTCCTTGTATTAATTTTTTCTATTGTTTCTTTCACTTTTAAAACATCCTCGGGTGGGGTAGATGCCCCACCAGTAACTCCTACAGTTTCTACATCCAGAAACCACTCAGGTTTAAGTTCTTTGTAAGATTCTACAAGATAGGCTTTTTTGCAGTGCTGCCGGGCTATCTCAAAAAGCCTATTGGTATTTGAGCTATGTTTTCCCCCCACAATTACCATAGCGTCAACCTTTTTAGCAAGTTCTCTCGTTGCGTTTTGCCTTCTTTCTGTAGTGCTACACCGTGTATTTATGTAACGTAACTCCTTTGGATTTTGTTTTAAAGCGGCATCAATTACAGTTTTCACGTTAGCAAGAAGCATAGTTGTCTGTGATACAATACCCACTTTTTTGCCTTTAAGATTAATTTTGTCGACTTCCTCTTCCTTTAATACCACATGCCCCTTTCCTCTTGCATAACCCTGTATTCCGATTACTTCAGGGTGTTGTTTCTTGCCCACTATAAGAAGGCAATATCCCTCATCCACGAGTTTCCTTGCAGATTCATGTGCATGTTTCACAAATGGACAGGTAGCATCAATTATATCCTTCCCCAGGTTTTTTATTTTTTCTACTATATCAGGTGGGACGCCATGCGAGCGTATAAGGATTTTGTTCTTTTGACTTTTTTCAGGGTCGTTTATTACGTGTATACCCTTCTCTTCAAATTTTGCCACTACGTGAGGATTATGAATTATTTCCCCAAGAGTATCAAAATATTCTCCCTTCTCCATATACTTTTTTGCTATCTCAAGTGCCCTTTCGACACCGAAACAAAAACTAAATTCATCAGGCAGAATTACTTTTGGCAAGATCCAACAACCTCCTTTCAAGTTCTTCTGTGAGTTTTCTAATATCTGATTTGCTATAATTATACTTTGAGGTGTCAATTATTTCTCCGAACCTTATGGCAAGTTGCCTTTTCCCAAGTATCCAGTCCCGGTAAGACCCTTTGCTCTCATAAAGAAACACCGGGAGAATGTTCACTTTTGCTTTCAAAGCAAGTAATGCGACGCCTTCTTTTAAAGGAAGAAGAATCCGGTCATTAGTCCTATTACGCGTTCCTTCAGGAAAGACCACCAGGACTTTACCTTCATTTAATACTTTTAACCCCTGTTTTAGCCCCCTTATCGAATTTGTTCTGTCAAGTGGGATAGCGTGTAACCATTTAATAAGAGCCCCGAACAATTTATTGTGCTGAAAGAGGTCTATTTTCGCAAGGAAATAGGTTTCTACCGGATACATTGCCCAGCCAACAAATGGAGGGTCCCAGAATGAGGTATGATTGGGAGCAACTATATAAGGACCTTTACGTGGTATGTTTTCTTTGCCGTATACCTTCGCACGGAAAAGCCATCCGAACAGGGGGTGCAGGACGAGGTATGCTATTTTCCACTTAAGACTCATGTATGAATTTTATTTTTAACCTCCTTTATTATTTCTTCAACCTGTTCTTCTACGGTTTTATTAGTAGTATCAATGATAATTGCTCCTTCTGGAATTCTTAAAGGAGCAAGTTCTCTATTAGAATCCATCTCGTCCCGCTTTTTTAAATCATTTAGGACTTCTTCAAAAGAAACGTTAACCCCCTGTTCCTTAAGTTCTTTAAAACGTCTTTTTGCTCTTTCCTCTAAATCTGCCTTCATAAATATTTTAACATCAGCATCTTTCAGGACAACTGTGCCAATGTCCCTGCCCTCTATTACAACATCCTGTTCCTCAGCAATCTTTCTTTGAATTTCAACTAATTTTTCCCGTACTTTTCTGTAAGATGATACTATAGACACAATTTCACTTACCCGGGGTGTTCGAATTTCACGTGATACATCTTCTCCATTGAGAAAGGTGTGGATTTCATCGTTAATGAGTTTCTGATTAATCTCTATATCATCCATAATTTTCGCAACAGCATCCTCATCCTTCACATCAATATTTCTTCTGAGACACTCATAAGCAACAGCCCTGTACATGGCACCGGTATCAACAGGCAAGAGTCCAAGCCTTTTAGCCACAAGCCTTGCAGTTGTCGTTTTCCCGGAACCCGCAGGTCCATCTATTGCAATTTTTAAGGTCATACGGTCAATAATTATAAATAAACCTTCGGGGTTGCACAACCCGAAGGGGTCATAATTAATTATATGCTGTGTCTGTGTCTACGGTCTCAATAGACCACTTAAGATACGAATGAACACTTTGCCTTGAACAAATGCATATTACCCCTTATACTATTGCACATACACAGGCCTCGTCGTCTAGCCAGGTCCAGGACACCGGCCTTTCACGCCGGCGACAGGGGTTCGAATCCCCTCGAGGCCACTTATTTAAATGAGAAAACTGTTTATAAGAGTTGTAACACTTCTTATTCTCCTCTCAATATTGACTATTATCCTTCTACACATTCTTTCTCAAACACCATCGGCCAAAGTCCCGGGTTTTACGTCTTTGCATCTTCTGCCGGAGAGGGGCTTTAAGCATGCTGTTTTGTTTGCAAGAGAAGATATTATAAAAGACTATATTTCACAGGACTCTCTCAGTAAATGGTTCTACATGTATGCTTCGGATTTGCTTGAGAAAAGTCCTTATTCTGTGCAGTATTCAATGGTTGTAAAAAATGCAATTGGTAAATACGTTCTCTATGCGAAATACGAGAACAATCAATTTATTCTTGTTACCCGTCCCCGTTTTAGGCTCAAATTGCTACGCAATTTTATAGGTGGTGATGAAGATGAGTACAGCGGAATTACAATTAAGAAAATCGGGAGACTATATTTCTATTTTATTGAAGACTTTATGGTTATGTCTGATAACGTCGATCTTATTAAATCTTCGGTAGACCTTGCACTTGGAAAAAGAAGAGGTAGTATCTTTGATGAAGTGGGTTCTCTCGAAGAATACGATTTTGTTATTATAGATAATTATAATGGAAAACTTTTCAAAATTCACCCCCTGGTTTTAGGCATGAACCATAAAAAACTGGTTATTAAGGGTAATCCAGTATCTTCAGTTATAAAGGATGCAATTAAGAGAGGTAAACTATCTGATTCAATCCCTTATGCAGGCACATTTTTCGCTATAAAGATACCATATCTTGAATTATATGACTCTTACGTTTCTTATTATCCTGATGACGATTTAGGGCTCTCTGCAATTCTCTGGGACATGGGAGGCTCTGGTTTCTTATGGTATGAACCGAATGGGGATTATCTTTTTTCACTTTCTTCCAGAGTGGAAAAAGAGAGACTTATGAGAGACCTTTTCGTATATTTGAAGGAACATTCGGAAGTTAACAGAGTAGTTCCTGATACTTCTATGGATGTGTATCGTTTTATGAGAGGAGACACCACTGTGTATATTTTGAATTATAACCCTGAAATTAACAATGGGAGATTTATTTTTACGAATTCCGTTCTTCTTTATGACAAATACAGAACTTCTGGCTACGTGAAAGACGATGGAATGCTAAATCTTAAAAACGGTTCTTTTCTTAAAATAATACATGGTTTTTCTTATATGGAAAGGGGACTTATTGATTTTTACTTCAGAAATGATAGTATAGTTCCGTCCACCTGGAAATTAGATATGCAGGAATATAAGGAAGGCCTTCTTATTAAAGGTAAGAGGGCAAAATGATTTTCTTTACGATTGTAAAGTTGTAAATCTCCTTTTTGTCCAGGCCTGTAAGTTCTTTTAAGATAGAGAAAATTCCTTTATTTGTTTGGGGTTGTATGATGAGTTTACCGTTTACTATGTTGACTTTGTAGGCGTTACTGTTGTTTAATAGAGAGGGGGCGGGTTGAACTTCATAGTATTCAGTGATTTCGTTGAGTACTTTTCTGGACGCAGGTATGACCCTGAGGATTTCAAGACCCTCAGGCATGAATTTATTTACATGGGCGGGCTCAGGTAATCTATTGTGAGTTTTTATGTGTACAAGTTCTCCTTCGCTCAGGATACCAAGAGGCGTTGCGTTTTTCATTGAAATCATCCAGTGTTTTTTAAATCCCTTTTTTCTTGCTACCTTTACACCTGCACGTATTAGAGCGGATATAAGCGTTGTAATGGTGTCATTATGCCCTGTGTATTTGAACACTCCACGTTTAGCATAGATTACAACATACTCAAAAACCTCCTCTGGTGTATTCGTGCTTGCTGGAGCAATATTTTCACTTTTAATATCTATTTTTAATGGAAAACTGCGACATATATTATAATCCTTAATCCATATTCCGCATCCTTTACATCCTGTATATTCACAATTGTCAAGATAAGTATGATTTAATGCCCTTTGATATTCCAGTTCTAAAAAGCGTTTATTGAGACCAGTATCTATTACGTCCCATGGATAATGATTATCCGTCTTCTTAAATACAAAGTCTTCTATTCGTTTACCAAGATTATTTGCCGCTTTTATGTAATGTTTGAAATTGAATAACTCCATTCTTTCATCGAAAACGGCACCATTTTGAAATGCCTCTTTGAGAAGATTTGATGTTTCCCTGTCTCCCCGACCGAAAATCCCCTCAATGAAAGATTGGTACGGATTATGATAAGACATGTAAACACCCTTGATTTCCCGTATTTTTCCTTTAAGATAACGGATTTTATCAAGAATACTTTCCGGGTGTTCCTGTTCCACACCCTGAAACGGCGTGTGAGGTCGAGGAACAAATGGAGAAAACTTTGCATGGAACGTGATTTTTCTGCTGAATTTGCGTAGATTTCTCAAAAAGTAAGGAATTTCCTCTACATCTTTCCATTCTTCAGTGGGAAGTCCAAGCATGAAATATAGTTTTATGTGGTTATAATTGAATTTTTCTGCAAGTTTAATCGTCCTTTCTATTATAGAAAGGTCAACATTCTTGTTTATAACAGCTCTGAGTCTATCTGAAACCGTTTCAGGAGCGAGTGTAATGTTAAATTTTTTCATGGAGTCAAGAAGTTTAAACAATTCTTCGGTGAGGGCATCAGTGGGCAGCGATGGAAGTGAAACAGAAATGTCAGGGAATTTGTTTTTTATAGAGTAGAGGAGTTCGGGCAGGTATGGATAATCGCTCGTAGTAAATGCAAGTAGCGATATATCTGTAAAACCTGTATTTCTGACGCCCATTTCAATTAATTTTAAAACTTCATCAGGTGGTCTCCATCTCAACGGCCTGTAAGTAAATCCTCCCTGACAGAACCTGCATCCTCTTGTGCATCCACGCATAATTTCCACCACAAGTCTTCTGTGTACTATGTCGATATTTGGCACAAGTTGTCTGGCTGGGTAATCTTCTGTTGAAAGATTATAGACTACTGCTTTTTTGCTTCGCTTGCTTACACCGGGGACAAATATACCATCAATCTTTGATGCCTCTTTAAATATCTCCTCTCTGTTTATTTCGTGTTTTTTGAATGCTGTGAAAATGGGAATAAGTTGCTTTACAACCTCTTCTCCTTCTCCTACAACAAACATATCTACAAAGGGAGAAAGAGGTATGGGGTTCATGCTTGATGGCCCACCAACGATTATAATGGGGTGTCTGGAATCTCTATCTTTTCTTTCAAGCGGAATGCGAGCAAGTTGTAAAGCAAGGAGAAAATTTGTATAGTTGAGTTCAGTATGCATGGAGAATCCTACTGCATCCATTTTATTGAGAGGAGTATAAGTTTCAAGAGTAAAAAGAGGTATGTTTTCTTTTTGCATCAATTCGATAGCATCAGTCCATGGGATAAAGGCACGCTCGGCATAAATTTTATCGAAACTGTTTAAGATATGGTAAATAATCCGCATACCAAGATTTGACATTCCTATTTCGTATATTTCTGGATATACAAGGGCTATTCTGAATGTATCGGGGAGAATCTCTTTATAGATACTGTTATACTCTTTTCCAGTATATCGAGCCGGTTTTTCAAGATAAATGAGATTTTTACCAAAGGGATGGTTCATTAATGTGTCAAATTGAAAATCTTATGTTTATTACGTCTCCGTCCCGCACTATGTAGTCTTTTCCCTCAAGATGCATAAGGTTCTGATTTTTGGCTTCTTTATGGTTACCCGCGTGAACAAAATCGTCGTAGTGTATAACCTCTGCCCTTATAAACCCTTTTTGAATATCAGAATGGATTTTACCTGCTGCTTCGTATACGCTTGCCCCTCTTTTTAAAAGCCATGCGCGTGTTTCTTTTTCTCCCGCAGTATAGAATATGATGTAACCGAGTTCTCTTAAAATGGTCTCTTCGAGTTTATGAACAGCGCTATCGTTGAGTCCATATTCCTTAAGCAATTCTTTTCGTTCATCGTCTTCCAGTTCAGCTATTTCTTTTTCTACACTTAAAGGAGAGCATATCACCGGGAAATTTTTTATCCTTTTGGGACATTCAAATGTTCCAATGTCAGTTTCATCGATATTAATTACCACAATTCGTGGTTTTAAGGTAATAAATGGGTAGCCTGATATCAATTTCAGTTCATCTCGCGATAAATTCAGACTTGATATAGGTTTCTCCTCAAGCAGTGTATTTTCTATTTTTTTTAGAAGGTCAAGTTCTTTTAAAGAAGCCTTTTTTGCTTTTACTTCCTTTTCAAGTCTTTCTAAACGCCTTTCCACAAACCTGAGATCAGAAAAAATAAGTCGCATATTGAGGTCATCAAACTCTTCCCCTATATCCACATTTCTGAAGGCAGGGATTATTTGAAGGAAAATATCCGAGGTGTTTAGTTCCTGAACAATTTCCCCGGAGCGTTCTTCTTTCCATAAGGTACCAAAGCCATCAAAGTCAGTAACTTCATAGGTTACAGGTGTTATTTTCCGTGAGTTCATTAGTTTGCCAAGAGTAAATACGCGTGGGTCCTTAGAAACAAATGTCCCTATGTGAGAAAAGTATCCCTTTGCTCTTGACATATGGGGTCCCACGAGAGATTGAAAAAGTGTGGTTTTCCCGCTTTGCTGATTCCCAATAATGGTGAGTCGCATAACTTTTATTTCAATTTATGTCTTTTTTGCATGCCTTTAAGAGTATTTAAAAGTAACATATAAGATGTAACAGGTCCTACACCTCCCGGTACGGGGGTTAAGAACAAAAGGTCCTCCTGATAATAATCTTTTTCTTCAAAATTTATAGCCATATCTCCTACCACCTTACCGTCCACAATATTAATTGCAACATCTATGAGAAATGTTGCTCTTTCTACCATGTCCTCTGTGATTAAACCTGGCACCCCTGCTGCTGATATTACAACGTCTGCTTGATTGGTAAAATATTTCAAGTTACTGGTTTTGGAATGACAAATGGTGCATGTAGCATCCTCTCTTAAAATGAGATGGTACAGAGGAAGTCCAACAGTGGTGCTTCTTCCTATTATTACAACGTGTTTCCCCGCAAGAGTATAATTAACTTCTTTGAAAAACTCCATGACTGCCAGTGGAGTTGCCGGGAATAGACCTTCTTCCTTTTTATATAAGGCTGCAATATTGGCATCTGTTTGTCCATCTATATCTTTCCAGCGGGGTATCAAATTTATAAATTCCGTTTTCATTCTTGATACATAAGGTCTTGTTACGATTATTCCATCCACATCATCATCTTCAGCAAGGGAGATGAGAATTTCTTTGAGTTCGTCTTCTTGAGTATTCGAGTCTACTTCATACAATGTTAAACGAAAACCATTTTCTCTTGCCACTTTGGATATACTTTTCGTGTAGGAAATAGATGGCTCGTCTTCATGGTTAAAAATAATGCTTATATGTGGAGTCCCTGAGTATTTCTTGAGAATGTTCTGAATTTCCTCTTTAAGTCTTACTATAACCTGTTTGCCACTTATAATCATGCTCTGTATTATAAAGCGTTTCGTCCGTGATTGAAAGTGTTATGGACTTGCGAAATTTGACTTGTCAATATCTTTTGTTTGCCATATAATAAATTCTAAACACATAAAAGGAGGTGTGTATGGGGTGGTCCCCTAAAAGATATATCACACTAATGCTCCTTATAGGAGTAACAGCCCTGCAGGCTGGAATGAGGTCTGCCAGGGAGAAAAACAGGGAGCCAGAAAAGATAATCAAACTCAATAAGAGTATTTTGAAGGCTCCCAGGTCATTCGTGAAAGGACTTCCCAGGACTGTAAAGGCGCGGCTCTCAGAAGACTTTGAAAGCGGAGCTATCCCTTCCGACTGGACGGTAATAGATAGGGATGGAGACGGTAATCAGTGGTATGCATATCAAGGTGCTACCTATGCACACTCAGGAAACTATAGTGCTGCAGTCGCATGGAACTCATCTGGTAATGATGACTGGCTCATTACGCCAGCTCTTCTTCCTCAGACAAATGATTCTTTTACATTCTGGGCTCGTTCACATAGCGCTTCCTACCCCGAGGATTTTGAGGTTCTGGTATCCACTACAACAAATGACCCGGACAGTTTTGTTAGTATAGCCAGTGTAACCGGTGTTCCTGAGACATACACATATTACGCATATGACCTCTCACCTTATGCAGGGGAGACCATTTACGTTGCAATAAGGTGCGTGTCTGTAAATGAGTGGTATCTGCATGTAGATGATGTTTCAGGTCCTGAAATTTACGTGGTTGACACCACAGCGCCTTCAGTGAGCGTAATACAGGCTCCAGTACCTCATTTCTATACCGGCTCAGATGATCAGATAACAGCTATAGTTTCTGATATCTCTGGTGTTCAAAGTGTTGTACTCGACTATACTACAGATTTGGGCTCAACATGGAACAGCCTGCCTATGACACCTGTTGGACAGGATACCTATGCAGTTAACATACCGGCTCAACCCCGTGGAACCAAAGTTTACTGGGAAATTTATGCTCAGGATAGTGCAGGTAATGGCGATTATGGATGGTCCAGTTATTATACTATTATGCCATCTGGCGATGAGCTCATAGTCTATTCTACATCTTATGAACTGGTCCCTCTTGTTTATGGACTCATGGATGATAATATAGAGGTATTCCCTGATTACATGCATCAGATGAATGTTTCCACTTATGCAGATTCTCTACCTGAGTGGGTCGCACTTCTTATTGGAGAAGATGCAGAACTTGATAGCAATACACTTGATATAGTCAACGCATTCCTCTCAACAGGGGTGGATACTCTAAGAAAAAGGCTTGTAGTTTTCGGTGATGATATTGCATATTACGCAAATTCAAATAATTACCTCTCAAAACTCAACAATGTATTGAGGGTAAATTATATTCAGGATGATATGAGTGCATCTACAGACAATGATACCATCGTTGGTGTTAATGGAGATCCGATATCCGATAGCATGCCAGCGTTTACAATAAATTCTCACTATCCCGACATGGTTGAGCCATGGAGCCCGTGGCAGGGGGTTGATATGCCATGGAAATTCCTTATTGATGTAAACGGTGATTCTCTCAATACAGCAGGTGGAATAGCTTACAATGGCCTTAAATATCAGATATTCTTTATGCCGTATCAGGTTTCAGAAATAGACTCGCAATCGTACGTAGATACTCTACTCTGGAGGATTTATAACTATGCTTCTCTGGATATAATGCCACCTACACCTGATTGGTGTGGCATCCAGTGGCCACAGGCTGATACAGTAATTGCAGGTGTGGATTCTCTTTCTGATATGATTTATGGACAGGTCTACAAAGGTGGTGTGACAGACGTGGGTGTTCAGGATAGTTCTAACTTTATAGTTGAACTTGGTGTGGGTCCTTCTGGAACAATGCCGGATGATAATAACTGGACATGGGTGCCAGCAGTATTCAATACAGCCCATGGTAATGGTGGAAATAACTATGAATACATGGCGCAGATAGATGTAAGTACCCTGCAGCCTGGAGTATATGATTATGCCTTCAGATTCTCATACAATGGTGGTCCATGGGTATATGCTGATTGGGGTTCCTCTGGTGGCTCTTCAGACGGTTATCAGCCTGAAAATGCTGGTAAACTTTATGTAACCCTTAACTCACCCCTTGTATCTATCTATGAGGTGCAGGATACTTCAAGCACAACATTCGCTGGAGATACTTCTAATTATTTCGGTGATACTGTTACAGTGATAGGTATTGTAACAGGTGTTTATGGAAATGGTTTCTTCCTCGAAGATCCTGCTGGTGGTGCATGGAGTGGTGTATGGGTATACAAGAACGGGGCCGATACTATAGTGGAGCGTGCAGATTCCTTGATAGTAGAAGGAACTGTGTCTGAACACTACGGGCTTACAGAAATAATCCCTGATACAATCATTGTTGCCGCGAAGAACGCAGCACTTCCTGCCCCTGTGGTGGTTTCAACAGGTGCTGCTAACGATGAGGCATACGAAGGTGTATTGTTACAGGTTGTGCATGCAAAATGTACCAACCCTGATCTTGGATATGGTGAATGGGAAATAGATGATGGTTCTGGTCCTCTTAGGGTTGATGATATGGGCTATGCCTTCACACCTGATTCCGGGGCAATGTACAATATTACAGCGCCTCTTTACTATTCCTATGGAAATTACAAACTTGAACCAAGAGATTCCATGGATATTGAGCCATTCTCATATCCCGCTGTTGTAATAAATGAAGTATATTATGATGCCCCTGGTACGGATGCTGGTACATTTGTAGAACTTAAAGGACAACCTGGACAGGCACTTGATAACATTCATGTATTTGGTGTGAATGGTAATGGTGGAGCAATTTACAGTGACGTTGATCTTACTGGCTGGACAATAGGTCCTTCTGGATACTTTGTCCTTGCACAGGATACCCTTGTACCCAATGCTGATACGATAACAGGTATTGATTATCAGAATGGTCCTGATAATGTTGTTCTTGTTTACATAGATGGAACGGATACAGTTGTACTTGATGCTCTTGGCTATGGTCCAAGTGATGTAAGTACATGGGACTTTGTGGGTGAGGGGACACCAGCACCTGATGTGAGTTCAGGTCTATCACTCCAGAGAATTCCAGATGGCAGTGACACGGATGATAATGCAGCTGATTTCCAGGCACTTCCACCCACACCTGGTATGGAGAATGGAAAAGTTATCGTATTCGAGGACAATTTTGATGATGATACCTTGAGGTGGACCGGAAACTGGGCAAAAACAGGTTTGACATACCATAGCCCTGATTCTTCCTTCACAGATTCACCAACTGGTAACTATCCGAACAATTCAACGTTAATAGGTGAAATCAATCAGGATATTGACCTTACCTCCTATTTCAGTGCAAGACTTGAATTCTGGACTAAATATGCCATTGAGGACGGTTGGGATTCAGTTCACGTGCAGGTTTCTACTGACAGTGGTGCCACCTGGAACGATGTGAAGGCTTATACAGGTACAGTAAATGACTGGACGAAAGAGGTTATTGACCTTGGTGCCTATGCCGGTCAGGTTATAAGACTCAGGTTTGTACTTATAAGCGATGCTTATGTGAATGAAGATGGCATGTATGTCGATGATGTGAGAATTCTTGGAAGCCTTATAGATGATGGTGCACCTGCAATACATCATAAACCGCCTACGCTCAGGGATGATATTCTTGGTGATTTCACCGCTGTTGCTACAATAATTGACCCGTCTCCTCTTGCTATAGATTCTCTTTACTACAAAGCAGACACGATGTCTGATTTTGTTGCAATTGCTCCAGACAGCGTAATTGATACCTTATCCTACTTTACCATCCCTGCTCAGAGAATTGGTGCACGTGTTGATTACTACTTCGTTGCAGCAGATACAGCCATGAACAGGACGCAGACCGGTGTTTACACCTATTATCAGGGCATTAAATTCATCTATGACGATGACGATCCTCAGTATTATATGCCTCTCGACTCAGCCACAAATGTGGCTATTGCTATCATTGGTCAGCCAGATACGGTCATTGCTATAAGTGCAATGATGGTTCTCCATTATTACTCACCATCACAGGGCGTAACTGGTGGAAACTACATGGTGCATGTTTATGATCATGCCTTTAACGATATTATCACTCCGTTTGTGGCTCAAGAAGACACTGATCAAGGTAATGTGTTCTGGAATGTAATCGATCTCACTCAGTTTAATAATGACACGCCGATCTTCGTATCATACAATGATACAGTGTACCTTGGCATAGAAGGTATGGATACCACTGTGGCGCTTATGCTTGACCAGCCAAGTTCAGGATATTATCACACCTACTTCCAGGATACCCTTGGAAACTGGAACCTTGTTGATGCTGATATCTTCATCCGCGCAATTGGTGACTATGTAAGTGGTGTTGAGGAGAACACTACTACACCGCTTAAATTCGCCGCCCTTGTTCCAATGCCCAACCCATTCCGTGGTCATACTACAATTAAATTCGCACTTCCTGAAAAAGAGAATGTCACACTTGATATCTACGATGTTAACGGTAGAAGGGTTACAAGACTTCTTAACGGCAAACTCAATGCAGGCTGGCATACTGTTACATGGAATGGAGTTGATACTCACGGAAGAAAAGTTAAGTCCGGTGTGTACTTCTACAAACTCAATGCGGGTAAATACAGAAAGACAGTCAAGATGCTTCTTGTGAGATAGCGTGTAAAAAACTTATGCCGGATAAAAAAGGCGGGGCGTGTGCCCCGCCTTTTTTATTTTGTGTTTCCACATGGAAGGGTTATAATTTGAAAATGAGGTATTTAAAATACGCTTTTGCATTTCTATTTGTGGTGTTTTTTGGCTGTGCACTGATTAAGAGTGCAAAAGAGGTTGTCGCAGTCAAAAGTTTGAATGTGACAGTAGACAGAGTTGAAATAGTCAAAGTGAATTTTGACGGTATAGATACCAGATTTTACTTACAGGCGAAAAACCCCAATTCCGTAGATGCTCGAATTATTTCATTTGATTTTGATGCTCTATTCAATGGCAATAAGGTAGCAAAGGGTAAATTGTCAGAAACAGTAGTGGTTCCATCTCATTCGACGAAGACCATTACTGTGCCTGTATTTGTTCCCTTCTCAGCGATAAGTGTAAGTTTAAAGAGTTCTATCATTCAGAAAAACGTTGAGGCAGGTATCACTGGATATGTAACAATCAATACACCCTTAGGGAAATTAAGGTTTAAAGTGATGGATAAAACACGCAGGATTCTGTAATAGATGTTTATTAAACTTCTTCTTGTGGCAATAACTCCCGGCATTGCTATTTTACTATACGTTTATTACAGGGACAAATACGAAAAGGAACCCCCCTCTCTTGTTTGGAAGGTGTTTGCTTACGGTATGGGCTCTGCTGTTTTAGCGGGAGCAATTGAAATGACAATTTATTCTTTCCATTTTTACTGGCTGGAGAAGCATGCACTCTTCCTGTTTGCTCTTCTATACTCCTTTATAGCAGTTGCACCTGTGGAGGAAGGAGTAAAATTCCTGGTAACCTATTACACTGCATTCAAAAATGATGCTTTCAATGAACCTATGGATGGCATTGTATATGCCACCAGTGCATCTTTAGGTTTTGCCACCCTTGAAAATATATTGTATGTGTTTAAGTTCGGTATGGTCGTAGGTATACACAGGGCTTTTATTTCAGTGCCTGCACATGCGTTTTTCGGAATAATTATGGGGTCTTTCATGGGTAAGGCAAAATTTGCTAATGATGTAGAGCGGAACAGGTTGTTGTGGACTTCATTTTATGTTCCTCTTCTTTTGCATGGATTTTTTGACTTTTTGCTTTTGTCCAATACTTTGCTGGCAGTCCTTATTTATCCCCTTATAATATACATGATGATTGTTGCTCTTAAAGATATAGACGTGTCTTTAAGTAAAAGTCCATTTAAGGGAGAGATAAATGAAAAATGACTGAAAAAATTGTAAGTTTAATTGTTTTTATAGCCACTCTTGTTATTCTATGGATTAAAACCCATTCTCCTTTTCCTCTTTTGATTTTTGGTGGCGTAGAGTTCCTGATATTTTTGGGCATATGGTTTTCTAATATTGTTGCAGAATATGTGCTTCCCTTCATGAGTATCTGGGCCCCTCTTGCAAGGGATTTCACAACATATAGCAGACAGGGTTACTCTATTGCAATAAAAATCATAGGCTGGATTTTTATAGCACTCCTTTTTCTCCTGACCCTTCTTATAAAAAAACAGGTTTAGATAATGGACTCTATACCGGAAATAGAGAAAACAAAAAGAGATTTAAAAGAGTGGATAATGGCGGCAATTACTCTCCAGGACATCACCGTAAAAATACATGGCTCAACCGATATGAACGAGGCTATGGATTTCATTATAGAGGCAACAACAAAACTTTTGAAAGTAGAGTATGCGAGTATAATTCTCGTGGATTTAAAGAAACGGAAGTTCCTAAAAAGTGCAACCAATGATCCTACGAGACCTAAATACAGCACGTGGCAGTATTTAAGGCCGAATGGTCTCACTCTTCATGTAGCAACTGAAAGGGAAATAGTGGTTATAGAGGACACGGGAACACATCCACTTGCCACAAATCCCATGCTAAAAGACCTTGGAATAAAATCGTTGCTTGCTGTGCCAGTTGTCTCAGGTGATGAAGTTTTGGGAGTATTTTATGCTCTTACCACTAAAAAAAGAAGTTTTGACAGGTTTGATTTACATCTTGCAAGAAATCTTGCGGCTCACGCAGCAACAGCCATACAGAATATAAGGTTTAAAAATGAACTATTGAGGATAGCAAGGGAGGACCCACTTACAGGCCTTTTGAATAGACGTGCTTTTATGGAGAGACTTGAATACGAATTTCACAGATTTAAGAGGTATGGAGAACACTTTGCTCTTGCCATAATTGACCTCGACTATCTTAAAAAAGTCAATGACACTCTTGGACATCAGATGGGGGACCATTACATAGTATCCTTTGCAAATGTACTCTCAGGAGAACTGAGGAAGTCAGATGTAAGTGGAAGAATAGGTGGGGATGAGTTTGCTGCCCTGATGATCAAGCCCGATAAAGAAGGTGTTATTAAAGTCTTTAAAAGAGTCCAGAGAGCATGGGTTAAACAGGCTCAACTTATATCCTTTAAGCCAACATTCAGTGCAGGGGTTTATCTTGTTGAGGAAAAAATCCCTGTTTTAAGTGTACAGGACATATTCCAGAATGCTGACAGGCAATTATACAATGCCAAAAAACATGGAAGGGCAAGTGTTTCAGTTATGGGAACCTTGACAAAATTGACAGAATAGCATAAGTTCTGTTTTTGAGCATACACGCATAATACCATATAATTTTGCACGTAAAAAGGAGACCTTGATAAATGGTTAAATTCACCTTCAAGGGGGGTGTACATCCGGAATACAATAAGTTCACAAGTGATGTTCCCATAGAGGCTCTTCCCCTCCCAAAAGAACTTTATGTACCAGTAGCACAGCATCTTGGAAAACCAGCCAAAATTGTAGTAAAGAGGGGGGAGCAAGTAAAGAGGGGACAGATAATAGCAGAGGCGGATGGTTTTATCTCGGCGAACATTCATGCACCTACTTCCGGAAAAGTGAAAAAGATATGGCCAATTCTCCATCCTGTTACCGGTGTGAATATTGATGCTATAGTTATCGAACCAGATGGAAATGATGAGTGGGTAGAAGGTGTAGAAGAGGATAAAAACTACAAAGATATATCTCCTGAGGAAATTGTAAACAGAGTGAAAAATGCTGGAATAGTCGGTCTTGGCGGTGCCACCTTCCCCACACATGTGAAACTTTCACCACCAAAAGATAAACCCATTGATACCGTTATTATAAATGGCGCTGAATGTGAACCATTCCTCACAGCAGATGACAGGATAATGCAGGAGAGAGCAGAAGATATTGTTGAAGGGGCATACCTCATAAAAAAGGCTCTATCTGCTAAAAAGGTTATTATCGCCATTGAAGATAACAAGCCCAGGGCTATTGAGAGTGTGGAAAAAGCAATAAAGGGCGAAAACTGGATTGATCTTGCTGTTACCAAAACCAAGTATCCTGAGGGTGGCGAGAAGCAACTTATATGGGCAATTTTAAAACGTGAGGTCCCATCTGGGGGCTTACCTATGGATGTTGGAGCCCTGGTGCAGAATGTTGGAACCACAGTGGCTATATACGAAGCAGTAAGATTCAGAAGACCTTTAACAGAAAGAGTGCTTACTTTATCAGGAGACTTACCTGTAAAGAAAGGTAATTATCTCGTGAGGCTTGGAACTTTGTTTAAAGATGTTATAGAGATGACGGGCGGTCTATCTGGAGAACCATACAGGGTAATAATGGGTGGCCCCATGATGGGTATAGCACAGCATTCCCTTGAAGTACCTGTGATAAAAGGGACAAGTGGTATTCTCGTATTTTCTAAAGAGGAGACGCACTATCAGGAACCATATCCGTGTATTAGATGTTCTCGTTGCGTGGATGTATGCCCTATGGGACTTATGCCGCTTATGCTTGTAGATTTTATAAAGGCCAAGAGATTTGAGGATGCAAAGAAAATCGGGTTGCTTGATTGTATTGAGTGTGGTTCGTGTGCATACATATGTCCTTCTCATATAAGACATGTACAACTTATAAAATATGGCAAACAGGAACTCAGGAGGCTTAAGAAATGAGTGAAAAATTACTTGCAGTTTCAACTTCCCCTCATGTTTTTACGAGGGAAGATTCCCGCAAGATAATGTGGAATACTGTTCTTTCACTGATTCCACCTGTTCTTGGTGCTATTTACTTTTTTGGACTGCGAGCTCTCTGGGTTATTCTCGTTTCTGTAATAAGTGCCGTCTTGGCTGAGGCTATCTGGCTGTACGCAAGGAAGATGCCACTTTCTATGGCAATTGATGGGAGTCAGGTCATAACTGGTATCCTGCTTGCTCTCACGCTTCCACCAACGATACCCTTGTGGATGGCCTCCCTTGGCGCTATATTTGGGATAATCTTTGGAAAACAGGTATTTGGTGGAATAGGTCAGAATATATTTAATCCTGCACTTATAGGTAGGGCTTTTCTCATGGCAGCATTTCCTGTGGAACTTACAACATGGGTTGCACCCACGCCTGGTTTTCACTTAACCGTTGATGCAACTACAACGGCTACTCCTCTTGCACTTATGAAGTTTTCTCATCAGATGACACCTTATAGCAAACTCTTCTGGGGTAATGTGGCTGGCTCACTTGGAGAAACCTCTGTATTCCTCATATTGCTTGGTTTTGTTTTCCTTGTTATTAAAAAATACATAGACTGGAGAGAATCATTTTCTTATGTTGCGACAGTATTTGTTCTTGGTGGCATTTTCTGGCTTATAAATCCATCGAAGTATCCTGACCCTCTGTTCCACATACTTTCAGGTGGTCTCATGCTCGGTGCGGTGTACATGATTACTGATATGGTTACAAGCCCGGTTACACCAAAAGGCAGGATTATATATGGTATAGGAGCCGGAATCCTTGTTGTTCTTATAAGGCTTTTTGGTGGATTTCCCGAGGGAGTGATGTACTCAATATTGCTTATTAACATGACACGTCCATGGATTGACAGACTTACCATAAGGAGAAGATTTGGGGAGGTCAGAAAATGAAACTCGGGGTTAAAATGGTTCTGGTTTTGATGTCAATTGCTCTTGTCAGTGGCCTTTTGCTGTCTTATACTTATGAGGCCACTAAAAATGACATAAAAAGGAATAAGGAAATAGAAAAAGAAGAGGCTATCAAAGTGGTTATAAAAGGAACGGAGAGGTTCACGGAAAAGCAGATTGATGCGAAAAACTATCTCCTTTCGGCATATAACAAAGATGGGAAACTCATTGGTTATGCCATGCTCACAGAGGGAGCCGGATTTCAGGGACCTATTAAACTCATGATAGGGTTTGATACAACTTTATCAAAGATAACAGGTATAGAGGTGCTTGAAAACGTTGAAACTCCGGGGCTTGGTAACAGAATAACCGAAAAATGGTTTAAGGAGCAGTTTCGTGGAAGATTAACTCCAATAGGCTATGTTAAAGGTAAGAAACCTGAGGACCCACACAATATACAGGCTATTTCAGGTGCCACAATTTCGTCAAGGTCTGTTGTAAAAATAGTAAATGATGCGTGGAAACTTGCCAAAAAGGAGATTAACAAATGAAGAAGCGTTCGTTGTTTTACGAGTTTAAAAAGGGTCTTGTTGCAGAAAACCCTGTTCTTATAATGCTTCTTGGGTTGTGTTCCACCCTCGCTGTTTCCAACAAAGCGATAAATTCTCTATCAATGGCTCTTGCGGTGTTCTTCGTATTGTTCTTCTCTTCTCTTATTATCGGTCTTATAAAGAACATAATTCCAGACCAGGTAAGGATTCCTTCTTTTATCCTGGTTATAGCCACTTTTGTGACGCTGGCTGACCTTTTCATGAAAGCGAAATTCCCTGCAATTTCCAAGGCGCTTGGCCCTTATATACCCCTGATAGTGGTAAACTGTATCATACTTGGCAGACAGGAAGCCTTTGTTTCTAAAAACTCTCTTGCCGCTTCTTTAATGGATGCTATAGGTATGAGCCTTGGGTATCTCTGGGTTATAGTTCTTCTTGGCATGGTCAGGGAATTGCTCGGATTTGGTACAATATTTGGAGTGAGAGTGCTTGGTTCATGGTTTAAGCCATGGCTTGTAATGGTTCTGCCTCCGGGTTCGTTTATAACTCTGGGAATTTTTGTGGGTGTTCTCAACTGGTTACGTTCAAAGGGAGGTAAAGCATGATAGAGAAAGCACTTATAATATTTCTTGCCGCGACGTTAACAAATAATTTTGTTCTCACCTATTTCCTTGGATTATGCCCGTTTGTTGGTGTCTCTGAAAGAGCATCGTCTGCCATAGGAATGGGGTTTGCCTCAACCTTCGTTATGACCATGACGGCTATTATTGCTTGGATTATGGACTGGCTCGTTTTAAGACCCCTGCACCTTGAATTTTTGCAAACAGCCGTGTTTATTCTGGTTATTGCCTCACTGGTGCAGTTTGTTGAGATGTTTATAAAGAAAACGTCAAAAGAACTATATAAAGCACTTGGAATTTATCTTCCACTTATTACCACTAACTGTATAGTTCTTGGTCTTGCCCTTATTGGTTCCATGAAAAATTACAACCTTCTCGAGAATATAATGCTTGGTTTTGGTGCCGGTATAGGATTTACCCTTGCTCTTGTACTTATTGCAGGTATCAGGGAAGAACTCGAATTCAGAAATGTTCCAGAACCTTTAAAGGGAGCGGGTATCACGCTTATTGTTGTGGGTCTCATGGCTCTTGCCTTTATGGGATTTTCTGGAATGGTAACCTTATAGGAGGAAAGGGATGAATACAATACTGCTTTCGGT
Organism: Caldifarciminota bacterium; assembly: GCA_027038175.1. Taxonomy (GTDB): domain Bacteria; phylum Hydrothermota; class Hydrothermia; order UBA1063; family CAJXJZ01; genus CAJXJZ01. The sequence continues at coordinate 83,761 of JALVYB010000058.1, forward strand.
AATCATAATGGCCGGACTGGGCTTGTTTTTTGCCCTTTTCCTTCTTGTTTCCTACAAAAAACTCTCCGTTGAAGAGGACCCAAGGGTAAAGAAAATAGAGGAAATTTTACCTGGTGCTAACTGCGGTGCATGTGGTTATCCAGGATGTGCAGCATATGCAGAGGCTATTGTCCTTGAAGGTGCACCCATTAATAAATGCGCTCCTGGTGGAGCAGAGGTTGTTGGTATAATCGGGAAGATAATGGGAGTGGAGGCTGAAGCGAAGGCTACTCCTGTTGCTCATCTTATGTGCCAGGGCTCTCCGGATGTTGCTGTACAGAGAAGTATATACATAGGGGAGTCTTCTTGTAGGGTAGCTGACTTTACAACAAAAGGAGATAAAGCCTGTACCTATGGATGCCTGGGTCTTGGAGATTGTGTGAGGGTATGTCCGTTTAATGCAATGTATATGGGAGAAGATAACCTTCCGAAAATTATTGAAGAAAACTGTACAGGATGTGGCCTGTGTGTTGAGGAGTGCCCAAGGGATATTCTTGCCCTTGTGCCGCGTGATCAGAAAACATTTGTGGCGTGTGTTAACAAGGATAAAGGTGCCATATCCCGTAAAGTGTGTAAAGTTTCATGTATTGCCTGTGGACTATGCGTGAAGAAGGCACCGGAAGGTTCCATGGAACTCAGGAACAATCTTGCAGTAATTCTTGATTATAAACAGGTTGATACAAAGGCAGAAGAGGTTTACGAAGTGTGTCCAACCAAGGCAATAGAGCTCAAAGGAAAATTCGCAAAAGTAAATACAGATGGCTGAATCAAAAGGGATTGTAAAAGACATATTGAATGGCAAAGTACTTGTATCGGTAAGCAAGGGGGGCTGTAATTCATGCCCCCTTTCACAGATGTGCAGGATAAATGATATAGAAGAAGTGGAAGCAATTGCAGATGAACCTCTCAATAAAGGTGATGTGGTTGTCCTTCACAAAAGTGAAGGTTTCCTGATACTATTCTCATTTGTTCTTTTTATTGTACCACTTATTGTTCTTGTTACTACATATGCCCTTTTAGGAGACATTTTCACACAGGGCATAAAAATTTTAATATCGCTTGGAGTAATGGGTATTTACTTTCTCATTCTGGGTATACTCGAAAAAAAGTTTAAAGAAAGGTATATCTTGCCTCATGCGAGAAGAGCGGAAACATTTTAAGTATGTCAGAGGAACTTAAAACCAAAAAAGTCTTATTTATTTGCACTCACAACTCAGCAAGGTCTCAGATGGCGGAGGGGCTTTTGAACCACCTTGGTAAAGGTAAATATATTGCCAAAAGCGCAGGAACAGAGCCTACACATGTACATCCCTATGCTATAAAGGTAATGGCTGAGATTGGTGTAGATATAAGAAATCACAGGTCAAAAAGTATTGAAGAATTTAGAGGAGAGCGGTTTGATTATGTGGTTACTGTGTGTGACCATGCAAAGGAAACCTGTCCATTTTTCCCGGGAGCAAAGGAGTATATTCACAGGTCATTTACAGATCCCTCATCACTACCTGAGGACGAGATGCTTTCCGGATTCAGAAAGGTGAGAGACGAAATAAAGGACTTTATTTTGAATACTTTTTTATAAGAGTTCACTATTCTCTGAAGGGAGAATTCCCTCGCCTTAATTGATTGACTTTTAATAAAGTCTTATAATAAACACTGTTTATTACGCAAAAGGAGAGCAGTTTATGGCTTTACTTGAGAAAATTAACAGTCCAGAAGATTTGAAGGGTTTAAGTTATGAAGAACTTGAACATCTTGCAGGTGAGATAAGGGAGTACATGATAGATGTCCTTTCAAAGGTTGGTGGACATGTGGCACCTAATCTTGGGGCAGTAGAACTTACTCTTGCCCTTCATTATGTATTTGATTCACCCAGGGACAAGATTATATGGGACGTAGGACATCAGGCTTATCCACATAAGATTATAACAGGCAGAAGAGATTTGTTGCCAACCATAAGGCAGTTCGGTGGAATAAGTGGATTCACAAAGAGAGACGAGAGTCCTCACGATATATTCGGAGCAGGGCATGCTTCTACCTCTCTATCAGCCGCTCTTGGGGTTGCTACTGCCAGGGATTTACTCGGTAAAAAGTTCCATGTTGTCGCGGTAATAGGGGATGGAGCACTTACAGGGGGAATGGCAATGGAAGCGCTCAACAACATTGGGCATCTTCAGAAAGATATGATTGTTGTTTTAAATGATAACGAAATGTCCATTGCAGAGAACGTGGGGGCAGTTTCCAATCACCTTTCCAAACTGGTATCCACCCCAGCCTACTTTAAATTTAAAGAGGAACTTAAGGAGTTTTTAAGCAAACTTCCCTCGAAGAAGTTATGCAAAAGAGCGCAGGACCTTGCTAAAAAGATAAAAGAAGGACTTAAAAATCTGGCTATCCCTACAATATTATTTGAAGAGTTCGGCTTTGAATATATAGGTCCACTTCATGGGCACGACATAAAGGTTCTTATAGAAACATTTGAGAGGGTAAAAAAAGCAAAGGGACCAATTTTAATTCATGTCCTTACTAAGAAAGGAAAAGGGTATAAACCTGCAGAAGAGAAAACAGAACTGTTTCATGGGCTTGGCCCGTTTGACAAGGAAACAGGTGAACCAATAAAGAAACCTGGTCCCCCAAGATATACCAAAGTTTTTGGGGATACTGTGGTGGAACTTGCAGAAAAAGACAATAAGGTTGTTGCTATAACTGCTGCCATGCCTCTTGGCACAGGCCTGGACAAGTTCAGAGAGAAGTTCCCTGAGAGATTTTTTGATGTTGGAATTGCTGAACAGCATGCTGTTACTTTTGCTGGTGGTTTGTCTTTGATGGGTATAAAGCCGTTTGTTGCCATATATTCTACCTTTCTGCAAAGGGCTTATGACCAGATAATACATGACATAGCACTTCAAAAATTGCCTGTAAAGTTTTTCCTCGATAGAGGAGGCCTTGTAGGAGAGGATGGTCCCACACATCATGGAGTATTTGACCTTTCGTATTTAAGACTTATACCAAACATGGTCATTATGGCTCCAAAAGATGCAAATGAGTTCAGGCACATGATATTCACTGCGTATAGATACGACAAAGGGCCAATAGCAGTCCGTTATCCACGTGACAGAGTACCTGCTGAACCTGAAAATAAGGGGTTTGAAGAAATACCCATCGGTAAATGGGAGGTGTTAAGGGAAGGCAAAGACATTGCTATACTTGCTGTTGGCACAATGGTTTTACCATCTCTTGAAGTAGCTGATTTACTCGAAAAGGAAGGTCTTTCTCCGCTTGTGGTAAATGCTCGTTTTGTAAAACCCATGGATGAAGAAATGTTGAATAAAATTGCGGCGGAATTTGATGTGGTGGTAACTGTTGAAGAGAATACAGTGATTGGAGGATTTGGTAGTGGGGTGCTTGAAGAACTCGCAAAAAGAGGCTTCAAAGGGAACGTTAAGAACATAGGTATCCCCGACAGGTTTATAGAGCATGGGGCAAGAAGGAAATTGCTTGAGGTTGTGGGACTTACTAAGGAAGGGATATTTAAGCAGATTAAAGAAACTTTGAATGTCGGTGTTTAAATGCAGAACAGGTATTGTGAGATATGTGGAGAGAGACCTGCTGAGATAGAATATATTGAGGTAATCCGCGGTAAAAAACGCCTTTTACATCTTTGCAAAGTGTGCGCTGAAAAGCAGGCGAATGGTCTTAGAATCTTAGTACCAGAAGAGGAAAGCGAAAAGATTGAGATAACATGTCCTGAGTGTGGCACACCTCTCTCATATGTTAAGACGGCTTTAAGGGTGGGGTGTCCTGTCTGTTACAATGTTTTTGAAGGTGAGATAAAGGACCTGCTTAAGAAACTGCAGGGAAGCAGTACGTTCTCTGTGCATGAGGATTTAAAAAGTTCAGAGGAGAAGGACCTTATTGTTATAAAGCACAGATTAAAAAAGGAACTTGAAAAAGCAGTTGAATCTGAGGATTTTGAAAAAGCCGCACGTCTAAGAGACGAAATTAATGAGATTGACAGGAGATTAAAGTGGCTTGGGTCGAATCCTTTAGACTGACTCCTGTTTGGTGGCAGTCTCAGGGGAAGATAGTTGCCTCTTCGCGGGCAAGGTTTGTACGAAACTTAGAAGGTAAAAAGTTTCCTGATACACTTGTAAAAGAGGAAAGGGACACCATACTCAATGAGGTCAATATTTCTCTTGATACTCTCGTTAGGGATTTTAAAACAATTAGCATAGATACAGGCATAAAAAAAGAGTTCTTCACCGAGCGGCATATTTTGAACAGAGAAAGTTCCGATTTTGCCTTTATTTTCACCAATGAAGTTGAGGAGGAAACTTACATAATCAACGATCGGGACCATCTCAGAGTTCAAATCACCATGCCTGGGCTCGTTCTGGATGAAGTGTTTTCAATGGCAAGACACAGAATGCGTGCTCTTGAGAGAGAATTTAACTTTTCGTATAATGAAACCTTTGGTTATCTAACTTCCTCATTGACCAATACCGGTACAGGGCTCAGGTTGTCTGTCTTAATGTTCATTCCTGGAATTTTTCTTGCAAGAGAAACGGAGAAGATTTTAGCACTTCTGGTAAAGGCTCCTATAGTCCTTAGAGGATTGTATGGAGAAAAAAGTGAGATAAAGGGAAATTTTATACAGATTTCAACAAAGTTCACTTTAGGGGTATCACTTGAAGATTCTTTAAGGATGTTGCAGGAGGTCGTGAAGGCACTTTTGGAAACAGAGAAACGTTCAAGGGATATGATTCTTGCGAGTGCAAGGGTTGAACTTGAGGATAGGGTTTCCCGTTCAATGGCAATCCTTGAAAGTGCTCGTATTATCTCATTTGATGAGGCTCTGGAACATCTCTCAATAGTGAAATTCGCCTCTCAAATAGGTTTTGAAGGTGTACCTGATGAAAACCTAATAAACAAATTGCTACTCTGGATATCCCCTGCTCATCTTTCTGCGCTTTATAGTTTTGAGTTAAAAGACGAAGATATGGATATTAAAAGAGCAGAACTTTTGAGGAACTGGCTGAAAGAAGAAGATTAACTTAACTGAGGGAGAAGATGGATATAAAACTCCTTATTGATGAAATAGAAGAACTGGTTACCCCTGTGGATAATGGATCTCCTCTCTCCGGAAAGGAGCAGAGCAATGTAGAGATAATCCACAATGCAGCCATTTTGGTGAATGGTGAGGGCAAAATAGTGGATTATGGAAAGAGAGACGATGTCCTGAAAAGATATACACTTACACCGTCAACCTATGTAATCTCTGGGAAAGGCAAAACTGCAATCCCGGGACTTGTAGACCCTCATACCCATCTCGTATACAAAGGATGCAGACACTGGGAACTGGAGAGGAGACTTTCGGGTGAAAGTTACATAGATATTCTGAAAAAAGGAGGTGGAATTCTTAGCACTGTAAAGAACACAAGGGAAGCGACAGAAGAAGACCTTTATAGCCTTGCACTCAAGAGATTGTCTATTATGCTTTCCTATGGTACCACGTCCGTGGAAATTAAATCTGGCTATGGGCTTTCTGTGGATGAGGAGGAGAAAATCCTCAGGGTTGTAAACAAATTGAGGAATAATGTAAAGCAAAAGATAGCCAGAACGTTTCTTGGCGCTCATGCTGTTCCTGTCGAGTTCCGTGATAATCCAGAGGGATATGTTAATCTTCTAATAGAAAAAATGTTACCCAGGTTTAAAGAACTCGCAGATTATGTTGACGTATTTCTTGAAGATGGAGCATTCAATTACGAACAGACAGAGAGGATTTTAAGAGCATCTCTATCTCTTGGGTACAGAATAAAACTCCATGCAGATGAGATTACTGATTCTAAAGGGGCGTGTCTTGCTGCTTCGCTTGGAGCCGAGAGTGCTGATCATCTTCTCTATGCCAGTGACGAATGTCTTTTAAAGATGAGAGACTCTGGCACTATAGGGGTTTTGTTACCGTCAACTGCTTACTTTTTAAGAAAGCCCTTTGCAGATGCTCGTAAGATGATAAATCTTGGGGTACCCGTGGCGATAGCAACCGACCATAACCCTGGAACATCACCCCTTTATTCCCAGGCACTGAATATGTCCTTTGCGGTTTTCTTTATGGGTATGATGCCTGCTGAAGCGCTTGTTGCGGCCACCTTAAACGCAGCATATGCGATAGGTCTTGGAAAAGAGGTGGGGTCCATATCAAAGGGAAAGAGAGCAGATATTGTGCTGCTTGATGCTCACTCTTACATGCATCTTTTTTATGAAACAGGCCACAATCTTGTGAGTACAGTTATTCTCGGAGGAGAGGTTGTCTACAAACGGAATTGACGCTTGTTAAAAAATAAACTTTCTCTTGATTGTCCGTCTTATATTAATTATAATTGGTTCGTGATTGTCATGAAAAATAAGGAGGCTTGATTTGGGAGTCCTTAAGTTAACCCCTGAGAAGTTTAAAGAGGTAGACCTTATAAACAGGATAAGCGGTCAGAATGTTTATGACTGCTATCAATGCGGAAGATGTACTTCAGGATGTCCCAGTGCGGACGAGATGGAAATTGTACCTTCTCAAACCATGAGATTTCTCCAGATAGGAGCAGTGGATAAGGTTGTAGAGTCAAATACTCCCTGGGTGTGTCTTGCCTGTCTTATCTGCTCTGTAAGATGTCCAAAGGGTATAGATATTGCCGCCATAATGGAGGCTTTGAGACTCGTAAAACTCAGACGTAACTATGACTTTATACATCCTAACAGAATCCCGGAGGAAGACCTTGAGGAACTCCCTCCTATAGCACTTGTTGCAGCATTCCGTAAAATGACCCCTTAAAAGGGAGGTAAAAATTGACTGTCAAAATACCCTATTACCCCGGGTGTACATTGAAGTCAACAGCCAAAAATTTTGAAGATACGGCAAGGCTTGTTGCTGGTATTTTTGATTATGAACTTGATGACCTTTACAGGTGGAATTGTTGCGGAGCAGTGTATGGCCTTTCTGAAGACAATGTAATGCATAAAGTTGCGCCTGTAAGAAATCTTCTTCGGGTAAAGGAAGTGGGAGAAAAAAGAGTTCTTACTCTATGCTCTATGTGCTTCAATACTCTCAAGAGAGCCAATTACTACGTTCGCAAAAACAAGGACAAACTTGAGGTGATAAATGCAATAATGTATCTTGAGAATACCACCTATGACGGAAGTGTTGAGGTTATACATCTTCTTGAACTTTTACGAGACGAGATAGGATTTAGCAGAATTAAAAAAGCGGTTAAAAAGCCTCTTGAAGGTATTACAGTTGCGGCTTACTATGGGTGTCTTTTATTAAGGCCCGGTGAAATAGCCATTGATAATATGGAGCAGCCCACTGTAATGGAGGACCTTATGGAGGCGCTTGGTGCGAAGGTGGTTGACCTTAATGTCAAAACTGAGTGTTGTGGTGCTTACCAGACTGTGGCAAGAAAAGACATAGTTGCAGATAGAACAAACCTCATAGTTGAGGAGGCACATAAGATGGGAGCAGATGTACTTATTACTTCCTGTCCGCTGTGCCATTTTAACCTTGATAGAAGACAGAAGGATGCAAAAGAACGCCATCCAGATTTTAAACCAATGCCCATACTGTATTTCACACAACTTATGGCACTTGCTTTTGGATTCAGCGAGGACAAATTGGGATTTGATCCACACTATGTTGACCCAAGACCACTTTTGAAAGAAAGGGGGCTTTTATAAATGGCTGAAAAACCAAGAATTGGAGTATTTGTATGTCATTGTGGGCTCAATATTGCTGGAGTCATTGATGTTAAAAAGGTAGCAGAAGAAGCCCGTAAGATACCTGGTGTTGTTTTCTCAACGACCTATGTGTATATGTGCTCCGAGCCAGGACAGCAACTTGTCATTGAATCTATTAAAAAGTACAAACTCAATGGAGTGGTGGTTGCAAACTGTTCTCCTACTCTCCATCAAAGAACATTTAGAAATGCGGCAGCAAGGGCTGGTCTTAATCCCTATAGAGTAGAGATTGCCAATATTCGTGAACAGGTTTCATGGCCGCACGAAAATGAGCCGGAGATTGCTACAAGAAAGGCTATACGGATAGTTAAGGCTACCGTTGAGAGAGTTAAGAACAACATGGCTTATATTCCTTACGAAATTTCCATTAACAAAAAAGCCCTCGTAATTGGTGGTGGAATTGCGGGTATTCAGGCATCGCTGGATATTGCAGAAGCAGGATATGAGGTGTATCTCGTTGAAAAAACACCATCTATAGGTGGAAAGATGATTCTCCTGTCTGAGACCTTCCCAACCCTTGACTGTCCACAGTGTATTGAAACTCCTAAAATGACCGATGCCTCTCAGAATCCAAATATCCATCTCTACACGTACTCCGAAATAGAGAGCGTTGAAGGGTATGTTGGAAATTTCAAGGTCAAAATCCGCAAGCGTTCCCCGTTTGTAGATTGGGATATATGTAAAGGATGCGGTGACTGTACAGAGGCCTGTCCGGTAGACCTTTTAAATGAGGTTGATAGAGGGCTTTCAACAAGGAAAGCCATATACAGACCGTTTGACCAGGCGGTTCCGAGTGTGTTTACAATAGATAAAAGAGGGACGCCTGCATGTACTGCTGCCTGTCCTATCCATTTAAATGCCCATGGTTATGTAATGGCTACAAAGGCAAAAAGGTATGATAGAGCGTGGGAAATTGTTAGAAAAGAGAGAGACTTTGTCTTCGCAGCAGCAGCCGCAAGGATATGTACCCATCCATGTGAGGGCGCATGTAAGAGACAACTCGTTGATGGAAAGGCAGTTGGGATAAGGGATGTTAAAAGGTTTGTTACTGATTGGGAGTTTGAGAAGTTCGGCGGTCCAAATATTGACCTTACAGTTGAAAAGGAAAGAGAAGAAAAGGTAGCAATCATTGGAGCCGGTCCTGCAGGACTTCAGGCTGCCTTTGATTTGAGAAAGAAAGGTTATAAGGTTACAGTTTATGAAGCACTGCCGAAGGGTGGTGGGATGCTCCTTGTTGGTATACCGAAATACAGGTTGCCAAAAGATGTCTTGCAGAAAGAAGTTGAATTAGTTGAGAAGATTGGCGCTGAGATTAAATACAACACAAAGGTTGGAGAGGATGTAAAGTTCGAAGAACTCGTAAATAACTATGATGCCGTGTTCGTGGCAGCAGGTGCTCACAAATCAAGGAGCATGGGAATTCCCGGGGAGGACCTTGAAGGAGTTTACCATGCAACCCATTTCCTGAAGAAAATAAACTTTGACGAAGAGGTAAAGATTGGTAAAAAGGTGATAGTGGTTGGTGGTGGTAACAGTGCAATGGATGCTGCTCGCTCTGCACTCAGACTTGGAGCAGATGTGACCGTGGTATATAGAAGGTCTCAAAAGGAGATGCCAGCAATACCTGAAGAAGTTCATGATGCAATGGAAGAAGGCGTAAAGTTCATGTTCCTTGTTAATCCCGTGGAGTTCATAGGTGATGGTAAAGTTGAGAAGGTAAAACTCATCAAGATGAAGCTTGGTGAACCCGATGAGTCTGGAAGAAGAAGACCGATACCCATTGAAGGTTCTGAATTTGAAATGGAAGTTGATAATGTAATTCTTGCCATAGGTGAAAAACCCGACCTATCATTCCTCGGTGAAAACAGCGGTATTGAACTTACCCCATGGGGAACAATTAAGGTGGATACAGTTACCTTCCAGACATCAAACCCCAAGGTATTTGCCGGTGGAGACGTTGTCACGGGTCCAAATACCTTCATTGACGCTGTAGGACATGGAAAACGTGCGGCAATATCCATAGACAGGATGTTCAATGGGGAAGACTTATATAAAGGAAGAGAACTTGAAGGACCATTTAAGAGCAATCTTGTGGGAGATATTAACAGAGCCGTTATACTTCCGAGGATGCCAGAAAATAAACTTCCGGTTGAGGAAAGAATCAAAAGCTTTGAAGAGGTTGTTAAAACACCCAAAGAAGACGAAATCGTTGCAGAGACGACAAGATGTATTAACTGTTCTGGATGTTCAGAGTGTCGTCTATGTGAGGAAAAATGTGAGCCCAAGGCTATTAACCACTTCTTGAAAGATGAGATTATTGAAGTTGATGTTGGTGCTATTATAGTTGCTACAGGATTTGACCTTATGCCCATGGAGAAACTCCCGGAATACGGAGGAGGGAAAATACCTGATGTTATAGATGCACTTGCCTTTGAAAGACTGCTTGCTGCGTCAGGTCCTACTGCTGGAGTGCCAAGAAGACCATCAGACGGTAAAATACCAAAAACAGTGGTATTTGTTTCCTGTGCCGGATCAAGGGACCCTGCACATGGTGTCCCATACTGTTCCAGAATTTGTTGTATGTATCTTGCCAAACAGGCAATGCTCTATAAACATGTTGTACACGATGGAGTTGCATATAACTTCTATATTGATATTCGTTCCAACGGTAAAGGTTACGAAGAGTTTGTTCAGAGGGTGAGAGAAGAAAGAGACCTCATATACTTAAGAGGTAAGGTTTCCAAGATATTCCAGAGAGGCGATAAGGTGGTCGTGTGGGGCGCTGATACACTTACCGGTCAGAAAGTCGAAATAGAGGCAGACCTTGTGGTTCTGTCCAACGCAATGGTCCCATCTGAGGGTACAAAAGAACTTGCTCAGAAACTCAGAATACCCCAGGATGAGTATGGATGGTTCAATGGTGCTCATCTAAAATTGAGACCTCTTGAAACAGTGACTGCTGGTATCTTTATTGCTGGTGCTGCTCAGTTCCCCAAGGATATTACAGATACGGTGTCTCAGGCATCTGGTGCGGCTGCCAAGGTGCTCTCCATGTTCGCAAAACCCAAACTCACAAAAGAACCCCTTGTTGCCAATGTGAATACTGAGATATGTGCTGGTTGTGGAATATGTAAGGAACAGTGTGCCTATGGCGCAATTACCATTGACCCCAAGAAGAAAGTGTCAGTCGTCAATGAAGCACTGTGTGAGGGATGTGGCGCCTGTGCCGCTGTCTGTCCTTCTGGAGCAATGCAACTCAGAAACCTCAACAAGAAACAGATTATCAGAATGGTCGAAGTTTTGACCGAAGAATATTAAAAAGAAATAGGGAGGCTTTTTAATGGCAGAGCAGCAAGTTTTAAATAAAAATGAAGAACAGAAGCCCCAGGCAAAAATGGTAACTGTGTTTATAATGGGGCAGAAGTATGAGGTGCCTGAAGGCTCAACCATCCTGAATGCCATTGAGTATGCCGGATATCAGCTAAAGAAGGGACTTGGATGTAGAGAGGGTTTCTGTGGTGCGTGTGCTACTGTTTACAGACTGCCCGGTGACTACAAACTGAGAGGAGGGCTTGCCTGTCAGACAGTTGTTCAGGAAGGTATGTATCTTGCACAAATTCCATTTACACCGGCACAAAAGGCTATATACGACATAGAAGAAGTTAAGCCCGATATAAGCACATTCCAGAAGTACTATCCTGAAGCCTTTAGATGTCTTGGTTGTAATGCCTGCTCAAAAGTATGTCCTCAGGAACTCAAGGTTATGGACTATATTCAGGCTATTATGAGGGGGGACATAGAACTTGCGGCAGACCTTTCCTTTGACTGTATTATGTGTGGACTCTGTACTATGAGATGTCCAGCAGAGATGGCACAGTACAATATAGCATTGCTGGCAAGAAGACTATACGGAAAGTATATGATGCCCAAACCAGAATTCCTTTATAAGCGCATAGAAGAGATTGAGCAGGGCAAATTTGAAGATGAATTTAAAGAGATAATGTCTCTCTCTCCGGAGGAACTCAAGAAGAGGTATGCAGAAAGAGACATAAACTTTAAGATAACATAGGGGGAAGAAAATGAAGAGTTTTCCAGGTTATCCAGAGAGTATGTGGCCTTCGCTTGAGATGGTAGAGAAGACGAGACCCAAGAGGGTAGAGAGAGCCAAACAGGGTCTCAAGATAATGGAACCAATGACGCTGGAAGAGAGAGACGAGGTACTTTCAAAATATCATCCTGATTATCAACCTGATGCGAGAAAAGAGATACGTGTTGGACCCAACAAGGGTGAACTCCTTACTGCAAAAGTCGTTGATTTACTTGAGTCTCATGCAAGAGTAAAACCAGAAGAGGTTGATTTAAGTAACCCTGATTTTGATGTTGATGTCCTCATTATTGGTGGTGGCGGTGCCGGTGCTCAGGCAGCCATATGGGCTATGAAAGAAGGAGCAAAGAGCATTGTTCTTGCCACCAAATTAAGAATAGGTGATGCCAACTCCATGATGTCACAGGGTGGAATGCAGGCAGCAGTGAATCCACATGACTCTCCTGTAATTCACTGGCTTGATGTCATGGGAGGTGGTCACTTTGCAAACAAACCTGAACTTGTTAAGGTTCTTACCTCTGAGGCACCTTTTATTACTAAATTCCTTATGGAACTCGGTGTTATGTGGGACAGAGACGAAACAGGTCATCTTCAGACAAAGCCAGGTGGAGGCACTTCAAGAAGAAGAATGCTTTCTGCCCGTGACTACACCGGTGCCGAAATAATGAGGGTGTTAAGAGATGAAGTAAAGAACCATCCAGACAGAATCACCGTTCTGGAATATTCCCCGGCCATAGAACTCTTAACAGACGAGGAGGGTAGAGTAGCAGGTGCCCTTCTTATGCAGACTGAAACAGGCGAATTTATTGTTGTTAGAGCAAAATCAACGGTTATTACAACAGGCGGATTTGGAAGATTACATATCAAAGGATTTCCAACCACAAACCATTACGGGGCAACAGCAGATGGTGTTGTGCTTGCCTACAGAGTTGGTGCAAGGTTGAGAGACATGGATACAGTTCAGTTTCACCCAACAGGCGCAGTTTTCCCTGAACAGATATGGGGGTTCCTAATAACGGAAAAGGTAAGGGGACTTGGTGGGCAGCCTGTAAATAAGAATGGTGAACTCTTTGTTTTCCCGCTTGAGCCAAGAGACGTTGAGGCTGCATCCTTTATAAGAGAATGCGCGAAGGGACTTGGTGTAACAACACCCACAGGTAGAGTAGGTATCTGGCTTGATTCCCCTGTTATTGAGGAACTTTCAGGACCTGGTACAATAGAAAAGCAACTTCCTGCAATGCTCAGACAGTTCCACAGGTTTGGCATTGACATAAGGAAGACACCGATGCTTGTTTATCCAACGCTCCACTATCAAAACGGTGGAATTGAGATTAATGAAAGAACAGAGACCAATGTTCCCAATCTCTTTGTTGCAGGTGAGGCATCCGGTGGGGTTCACGGGAAAAACAGGCTGATGGGTAACTCAGTTCTCGATTATAATGTGTTTGGTCGTCGTGCAGGGATATTTGCAGCTCAGAATGCTGCAAAAAACAATATCGGTAAGAAGCTCACACTGAAGCATGTTGAAAAGTGGGAAAAGGAACTTGAAGAGGCTGGTATAAAAACGAAGAAAATAAGCCCGATTCTCTTCCCTGATTACAGGAACTTTGAGATACTCAAGAAACACAGAAAAGAGTTTGACCCATTTATAGGGTTTGCTCTAACAGGATGGCAGGAATGAAGAAGCACGTAGTTATTTATGGTTTGAATGTTGGTGGAATGAAGGCAGCCATAAATCTCGGGATGGGCGGATATGAGGTCCTCATGCTCAATAGAGGCAATTACATTGCTCATAATCCCACCCAACTTTTATCATACGGTCCCACCAACATTACGAATGGATACCTGATGAAGGGAGTCCAGATGGTTCCGACTGTTGATATATGGCATGGAGTAGACATAGAGGAAATAAAACCTTCTGAAAACGGAGTACGCATAAAAGTAAAGAGAATTCCCCCTGATGTTGAACCTTCCAGGTGTGTTGAGTGTGGATTATGTGTCAAAAAGGGCATGAAATATACACCAAGACCCATAGGTGGTATTTACGAGTTCCCTCCTGATATGAGTGAAGACAAAAAGAAAGAGATACAATCAGTCTGTCCGTTCGGTGCCATAAATGTTAAAAAGGAACCTGAAGTTACAGAGGTTGATGCTGATGTGTTTATAATTGCCTCTGAATTCAGTTTTGATAAGGGTAAACTTGCAGAATTTGGAGTTGGTAAAATCAAAAACGTATGGCCCGTAACGAAAGTTCACAGGCTATTTTTCAATGTTGGTGAACATAAACAGTTTCTTAAAGACGGAGATGGTAATGACATAAGAAGACTTGCACTTGTGAACATAGACGCTTTAAATGGGGGAACGTATTTTAATTATATTTCAATGCTGTCTCTTATCAGGTTTGCACTCACTGCTAAAAATGTTGCTCCTGATGTTGAGATAGATATTTACTACAATCTTCCCAATTTCTATGCTAAGTCGCTTTTGAAACACATTAAAGAAGCAAAGGAGAAGGGTATAAACTTCATAAAATACAACGAGGGTGAACTTACAATTTCAGATGGTCCGTCAGTTATGGGAAAAGAATATCACCTTGTCGGAGTTTCATATCCAGAGGTTGCACCAAATGCCAACAAATACATTGCAGATAAATTGGGACTCAAACTTGAAAACGGTTACATAAAAACTCAGCCCGGTACCCTTGAAACCGATATAAAAAGGGTATTTGTTACGGCAGAGGCGCATGAGTCAAAGAGTAACTCAGATGCCATACGGGATGGAGACGTTGTGGCTCTTGAGGCATTTGCCTATTTGAGCGAAAAGCCAAAACTCCCTCCTATGCCTGATTTACCCAATTATGATGAAGCAGAACCTGTTTACGGAGCACTCCTTTGCAAATGCGCATTGAATTATCAACTGGATAAGGACAACGAGACCGTAGAAGAATTTGCAAAAAGAATTTTCGACCATGTAGAAACCTCAGATTTTCTGTGCATGGATATCCAGAAGAAGGCAAAGGCTCTGCTTGAGAGGGGTGTCAACAGACTTTCAATAGGTGCCTGTACAATGTCCCTAAGAGGCGGTTATCTTATGCAGATGGTTCAGGCAAGCGGTCTTGATGCCTCCTATGTTGACCTCGTCCAGTTAAAAGAGTGGGGCAAATCAGAGGAAGTTCAAAAATCCATGTTGAAACGCTCTAAAGCAGCGCTCAGTCACAGAAAAAAGTCACAGATCCCTGTGGATGCGCAGGTGGAAAAGAAGGCTTTTATTATAGGAGATTCAATTGCATCACTTACAGCAGCCCTTTCCATAGCCCGTGCAGGTCTTCCGGTTACAATTTTCCTTAAAAACTCCCTTTCTCCTGTATTACCTGAACAATCTTTACTTGCTAACAAACTGAAAGATATGGAAAATGTGAAAATACTCGAGAACGGAAGAATCACAAAGATAGACGGTTATGGTGGGCATTACACAGTAACGATAGAACTCTCCAACGAGGAAGTCGTAGAAGAAAAGGCTGGAGTGATATTATTCGGACCTGCAAACTATGCTCTTCCTGACTCAGATTCTGTGAAAACCTTTAAACATGTAGGAATTATCCTTGTAGATTTGGACAAAGACACTTCATCTGTGAGATATTCACAGGATATTGCCCTTAGATTTGTTAAAGAACTGGCTGGGCAGGGGAAAAGTGTAACGGTTGGAGCTCAGATAACTGCATTCAGGGGAAGGAAAATCGAAGAATGGCTTTCACTGATAAATGAGAAAAAAATAGATATTGTGTTTGCGCCCGATCCTCTGGAAAAAGACAGTACAGATTATTTAGAGAATGAACTCAAGCAAAGAGGCGCAGAGGTCGTTCTGAACATATCAATGGACTTAAAGAATGACTATGATGATGTATCTTCCATGCTTGAACTTCGCCAAAACGATGATGGAACAATATACTATATAGAGGATCCTTATGATGATGGAAACATCAAGATGGTTTCCGGTCCAATGCTTACCAAGGGAATTTTTGTAACAGGACCATTTAGAAAGCCCATGTCACCTGATGAGGAGATGCTCGACGGTCAGTCTGAAGCCATGAAGATGCTTGCAGTTATAGCACAACCTGCCATAATGGCACCCGGCATGAGAATGATTTCTTACACGAACTATAGAAAATGCGCAGGATGTGCACTTTGTGTTGAAGCATGTCATTATGGAGCAAGATATATTGACCCTGAAGACAACGTTGCCAAGGTGAGAGAAGTGCTTTGTGAAGGCTGTGCTGCATGTGTATCAGCCTGTCCTTCTGGGGCGGCTGAGGTCAAAATGCTTGAAGCCAAGCAGATGTTGCAATCAATTAGCACGTTATTGAGTCATTAAGAAATAAGGAGGTTTCAAGGTGAGTGATTTTGAGCCCAAAATTGTTGGTTTTTTCTGTAACTGGTGTACATCAAGTGCTGCGGACCTTGCAGGAACATCAAGACTTCAGTATCCTGCAAATGTAAGGCCTATAAGGGTTCCCTGTAGCGGAACCGTGGACCCTGTATATCTTCTTAGAGCATTGAGAGAGGGTGCAGATGGAGTTATGGTGGGTGGATGCCATCCCGGTGACTGTCATTACATTACCGGTAATCTCAAAGCAAGAAGAAGGGTTAAAATAGTAAAAACAATTCTTGAATCTCTCAGACTCCCTGCAGACAGAGTTCTTCTTGCCTGGATAAGTGGCTCTGAAGGTGCAAAATTCCAGAGAGTTGTTACCGAATTTACCAATAAACTCAAAGAGATGGGTCCTTCTGATTTATCCAAAAAATGGAAATAGGAGGCGTGTAAATGGCTAAAGGTGCATGGATTAAAAAAGGTGATCCCAACCAGTCAGCAGGCTGGTTTCTTGCAGAGTTAAGAAGAAAGGACCTTGTTAAGGGTGTGATGGCTCAGAAAGAGATGTATCCTGGACAGGGAGCATGGCATTACCTTCTTAAAGAACCAGAGGACATTGAAAACACAAAGGTTTTTATACCATTTATGGGTTCAAGTGGGGCAACTGCTATTTCAAAGTTAACCAAAGATAAGCCCCTTAAAGACCCTGTTGCTGTTGTCTTGAGACCCTGTGAGGTAAGAGGTGTAGTTGAACTCACAAAATACAAACAGATACAACTTGATAATCTCATCATAATCAGTTTTGACTGTGTTGGTGCCTATCCCAGAAGGGTATATCTCAATAATCCTGTGGACTTACCCGAAGATGAAGATAAGCTCAGAGGTTCATGTAGAAGGTGTAAAAGATTTACCCCCCATTTTGGTGATATTACGCTTACCTATCTCGGTGTAAGTGAGGGTATATTTGCCATACCTATGACAGAAAAGGGTGAAGAACTTCTCAAAGCCCTTGGTCTTGAACTTGAGGATGTGCCAGAGGAGAGGGAGAAGAAACTCGCTGAAATGGAAGAAAAAAGGCTTGCAACCCGCGAGAAAGAATTTAAAGAGTTTGCAGAAGAGTATGGCGGAATGGAAGGACAGCTCAAGTTCTTTGGAAAGTGTATAAACTGTAAGAACTGTATGGAGAACTGTCCAATATGCTTCTGCAAAGAGTGTTTCTTCAAGTCTCCTTCTCTCACGTGGGATTCTGAAGTTTATATGGATATGCTTGATAACAAGGGTGCGGTCAGAATGCCCGAGGACCCCATATTCTTCCAGTGGGGCAGACTCGCACATATTACCCCATCCTGTATAGGTTGTGGACTCTGTACAGAGGCATGCCCTGTGGACATTAAAGTTGGTCTCATATTCGCATATGTTGCGGAGAATGTGCAGGGTGCATTTGATTATGAGGCAGGAAGGTCACTTGACGAGGCTCCCATTCTTATGGAATTCAGAGAAAACGAACTCGAAGACCTTGCACTCTGACCCTGATAAAAAACCGACAGAAAAGGGCGGCTTTATGCCGCCCTTTTTTATTTTCTTAACTCATGCAGAGCGTTAAAAAACTTTTAGCTCAGGAAACCCTGCTCTTTGTTTTTGCATTCTTTTTCTCTATTATTGCAATTGTGTATCCGAAGCCATTGAACTTTTACATTCATGCCATTGATTTTAACACAATTCTAACGTTGTTTTCTCTTATCATAATAACAACTGGATTCAAAGACAGTGGGTATTTTGACAGGCTGGCATGGAGTATGCTTAAAAAATTGAAATACGAGAGGCCTGTTGCTGTGTTTATGGTGGTGCTCTCTATTTTATTATCAACATTTCTTACAAATGATATTACACTCTTCATAGTGGTTCCACTTACCCTTAGTTTAAACAATATTGTGGAAAATGATTTACGCATATTGCTCGTTTTAGAGGCGATAGGAGTAAATGCTGGTTCTTTGCTCACCCCTATAGGGAATCCACAGAATATATACCTCTGGCATATATGGAATGTAAATTTTGTTCATTTTGTATTGAAAATGTTCCCGCTTTTCGTATTTATGTCCACAGGTATTTTATTCTTAACTACCTTTACCTTTTACAGGGAAGAGATTGTATTTAAAAACCAGAGCGCTGTGAAGCCGTTATACAACAGGAAACTTTTTTATATCTCTTCCTTTGCGATGGTAGTATTCCTCTTCTCCATAATCATGAAAATGGAAATAGTTGTTTCTCCACTGGTATTCATGCTGTATCTTATTTTCAGTCCGGGAGTATTAAAACATACAGACTGGTTGTTACTGGTATTGTTCGTGGTAATATTCATGTTGTTTGACTCTCTTGCATCAATATCCTTTATAAACTCTTTCATTACAGGACTTTCCATACATTCAAGGAAGGATGTGTTTTTGTTCTCTGCTCTGTTATCGCAGGTTATGAGCAATGTACCGGCAGCCGTTCTTGCAAGCAAATTTTACAGGGATACTCTTGCAATTGCCTATGGAGTTAGTGTTGGAGGGGTGGGCTTGATTATAGGTTCTATTGCCAACATTATTGTTGTCCGCCTGTCAGGGATGAAGGGACTTGTCAAAGAGTTCCACAGATATGCCATACCGTTTTTCATATTTACCACACTGGTGGTGTATCTCTTCCTCTCCATATAACGCAAACGTACCTTTATACTATCTGTATGCAAAAACCCAGGGTTTTAATACTCTTCTGCGGTGGAACAATTATAATGAAAAGAGGACCCCGTGGAACCCTCGTTCCTCCCGAAGATAGAGAAGAAGCAATTCGTATTCTCATGGGAATTGAACCAAGGATAAAAGAAATTGCGGATATTCATCTTGAATACATTGCCAATATGGATAGTACCAATATGACTCCAGAGGAATGGGAACTCATTATAGATGCCATAGAGAGGAACTATAAAAAGTACGATGGATTTGTTATCACACATGGAACAGACACCATGGCATATACTGCATCTGCACTGTCCATTGCCCTGCAAAATCTTGGAAAACCTGTTATTCTTACTGGTTCTCAGATACCTGCCTATGCACTTTATACTGATGCAAGAAGAAATCTCATAAACGCAGTGAGGGTGGCAACTCTGGACATAAGCGGTGTATATATAGTATTTGATGAAAGGATTATATTAGGGGCAAGGGCAACAAAGGCTTCAGAATCAAAACTTGATGCCTTTCAAACGGTAAACGACCAGGATGCAGGTGAGATAAGAATAGATATTGAATTAAGACCTGAGGTTCCCAAAAGGCACAATAGGGAATTAAAGGTGAAAAAAGGTTTTGAGAGTGATGTGTTTGTAACATCACTTATACCAGGACAGGATGTTACGGATCTTGAGTTTTTGCTGGACAATGAAAGGATTAAGGGTATAATAATAAAGGCGTTTGGAACAGGTAATATTCCCTATAAGTTTGAGTCCTTCTTTAAAAAGGCACGCAGTAAGAAGGTGCCCATTGTTATCACCTCTCAATGTCTTCATGGTATAACAAGAATGCGGTGTTATGACGTGGGAAAAAGAGCGCTTGAACTTGGTGCCATAGAGGGTTATGACCAGAGCCTTGAAATGCTCGTGGTTAAGCTCATGTGGGCATTAAAAAACTATCCCTATGAAAAAATAAAAGAAATCATGAATACCAACTTTGTAGGGGAACTCAGAAAATCCCGTTAAACCTCCCAATAGGAAATCTCCCTTTGCAAATTCACAGGTGGGGTTTTATAATATATTATACATGCGGGAGTAGCTCAGCTGGCAGAGCATCAGCTTCCCAAGCTGAGGGCCGCGGGTTCGACTCCCGTCTCCCGCTTTTAATATGAAGAAGGGAACTCCATGATTACCTATCCCCATCTGTATGATGTTATCGTTATAGGTGCAGGACACGCAGGTATAGAAGCATCCCTTGCAGCAGCAAGAATGGGAGGGAAGGTTCTTCTTTTTACCCTCAGCATTGACCAGATAGGACAGATGTCCTGTAATCCTGCTATTGGAGGGCTTGCAAAGTCGCACCTTGTAAAGGAAATAGATGCACTTGGTGGCGAGATTGCCATGGCTGCAGATGCAACGGGTATTCAGTTCAAAATGCTCAATACCTCAAAGGGTCCTGCTGTATGGTCTCTTCGCTCTCAGAACGACAGGAAGGCGTATAGGGAATACATGAAGGATGTTGTGTTATCTGAGAGTAATATCACAGTAAAGCAAGAGGAAGTTTACGAGATTGTTGTTGAGAATAACGAGGTTAAGGGAGTAATTACAAACACAGGACTTTTCTATAGGGCACCCTCTGTTGTGGTGGCGACAGGTACGTTTTTAAGGGGTAAAATCTTTATTGGAATGAATGCAATGGAAGCGGGCAGAATGTACGAGTTCCCGTCCAATAAACTTGCTGATTCTCTGCGTTCTTTTGGGTTTAAGATGGGTAGATTCAAGACAGGTACATCTCCAAGAATTGACATAAGAACAGTTGATTTAAGTGTAATGGAAGAGCTGCCTGGAGATGAGCCTCCAAGGGGTTTTTCCTTCAGACATCCTTTTTTGAAAGTTGAGCAGATGCCCTGCTTTGCAACGAGAACCAATCCCGAAACCCACAGGTTAATAAGGGAATCTCTTGTTCGTTCACCGCTTTATACAGGTATGATTGTGGGTGTTGGACCTCGTTATTGCCCTTCCATTGAGGTTAAAATCGTTGATTTCCCTGAGAGAGAAAGTCACAGGGTTATTTTAGAGCCAGAGGGAAGGGATACTTACGAATATTACCTGAATGGACTTGCAACCTCTATTCCCATGGACTATCAGATTAAAATGCTGCGCTCCATAAAGGGCATGGAAAAGGTGGAGATTTTAAGACCCGGTTATGCTGTTGAATACGATTACGTTGACCCATCGGAACTATACCCATGGCTTGAGACAAAAAAGATAAAAGGACTATTTCATGCAGGCCAGATTAATGGCACATCCGGTTATGAGGAGGCAGCAGCACAGGGATTTATTGCAGGCGTGAATGCATTATTGAGACAGGATAACAGAGAGTTTTATCTTAAAAGGCATGAGGCATATATTGGTGTTCTTATTGATGACCTTATATCCAAAGGCACAGATGAGCCATACAGGTTATTTACGTCCCGTGCTGAATACAGGCTTCTACTTCGGATGGATAATGCAGAGGATAGACTCATGCACTACGGTTATAAACTGGGGCTTATCAAAAAAACCGAGTATGATGCCTATCTTGAGAGAAAGAGAAAAAGAGAAGAACTTCTTCAGTATCTTAAGAATAAAAGGGTTAAGATTTCCGTTCTGAGAGAGCGTTTTAAGGATTTGAAACTTCCACTTCGTGACTCTCCCACGCTCTTTGATGCCCTTAAAATAAAGGGAATTAAGTATGAACACCTTGTGGAGATGGGTCTTGCCCCCTCTGTGGACATCCTTACAGCAGAGAGGATTGAAATAGAGGCAAGATACGATGGATACATACAGAGAATGGAGAGAGAGGCAAAAAGGCTTGAGAAAATAGAGAGCATGAGAATCCCTGATAATTTTGACTATGAAAGGGTTCAGAATCTTTCCAATGAGGCAAGGGAAAAACTCTCAAAGAAAAAGCCATTAACACTTGGTCAGGCTTCAAGAATCCCCGGTGTTTCGCCGAGTGATATTATGGCAATTTATTATTACCTGGAGGGAGTTAAATGAGACTTTTAATGTTTGATGCAGCATATATAAGATACAGACCCACAAAGAAAGGCTGGGAACAAGGTGACGAGGTTGAAATAAAGGATTATGAATTTAAGGATGTTGTCCTTTGTTTCATACATGCAGAGCCACAGGACGAGGAGAATAAAACAAAGACAGTGAATAAACTCCTTAAAAACATAAAGTGGCTCTGTGGAAAACTTGATAAAAAGAGGGTCCTGTTGCATTCCTTTGCACACCTTGGAGTGGAGAAGGCAAAGCCCGAGTTTGGTAGAGAGGTTTTAAATGAGGTAGAGGAGAGGCTACGGAATGTTGGATACGAGGTTTTTCAGACTCCATTTGGCTGGTTTCTGGACTTTGAATCAAAGTGGATAGGTCATCCTTTGGGCAGGATTTATAAGGAGTTTTAATGAGGCTTTTTGCTGTATATGGAAATTCCAACACGGGCAAAACAACACTTATAACCAATCTCATAAAAGCACTGAAAGACGAGGGCAAAAAGGTTGCCTATCTTAAACTCACGAAACACAAAGGTCCCTTTGATGTAGAAGGTAAGGACACTCAAAGGGCAAGGAATAATGGAGCAGATAAAATAGCGCTTGTGCATGATAAGGGAGTGGTATTATGGGATTATACAAAAAAGCCACATCTTGCAGATTTTATAAGGAGAAACTTTTTATCCTTTGATTTTGTTCTAATAGAGGGCAATGCTGAACTTGCAGTTACCAGAATAAAATGTATCTCAAAAGAAGAAGAGAAGGATTCTGATAAACTTGTCCTCTATTATTGCTCTTTTGCTGATGTAAAAGACACTTTGCATCCTGAGCGGGATTTTGCCAGGATACTTTCTATTGTGAAAGAGAGGTCTGTTCCACTTTTACCACATCTTGACTGCGCAGAGTGCGGCTTTCCTAAATGCAAAGAATTTCTCCATAATTATCTTGATGGCAGGGTAAAAATGAGGGATTGTAAGGTGCTTTATGAGAACGCCGTTGTTGTGAGGGTAAACGGTAGGAGAATTGAAATGAAATCTTTTGTTCAGAACTTTATTGGCAGTACGATTTTAGGGGCACTTTCTTCACTGAGAGGCTTTGAAAAGGCTGGTACTGTGGATATAAAGATAGATGTTAATGCTCTTTTATCTTTGAAAGAGGAGGAGTAAAATGGATAAAGATAAAATGAGTGTGAGAGACCTCACGATGGACTATGTAAAAGAGCGGGCGATGAGCGAGACCAATCCAGCGATGCTTAAAGATCTCGTGAACCACAGAGAAGACATACTCAAAAAGTGCTCCTACGATAAACTACTTTCCCATTTTAAGAACGATGTGGAAATTTTTCTTGACATCCTTACAGCCTATGCAAACGAGGAATACACGGCAATTCCATTTGATTCAGTTGCCATAATGGCATTTGCATTAAAGTATATTCTTGAGGAGGAAGACCTCATTCATGATTCTATTCCATGTCATGGTCAACTGGATGACGCCATTATAATGCTCTATGCAATCAACATCACAAAGAACGATGTTTTGAAATATAAGGAGCGAAGGATTTAAGAGGTAAGTTCTCACAGAAGAATAGTATCTGTAGATAAGAAATTATTCAATAAATAGCGACTGTTCAGCCCGGTTTGTTAAAAAAATAACTTGTTCTTGACAGGTCCACCATCTTATTGTATAATTTCGCATATTTGCTATATGAAAAATGCAAAATATGACATAATACAAATTGTGGGAGGGTCAAATGGCAAAGGCTGTATTTTATGGATGTACCACGAGGTCTAATCCGAAATTAAAACAAAATCTGGATAAGTTTCTTGACCTTGTGGGTGATGAATTTGTAAGGGAAGGAGAGGATATTTGTTGCGGGGCTCCACTCCTGCTCGCAGGTTATAAAGATGAAGCCAGAAAACAGGCTGAAAAGGTGGTGGAGAGATTTAAAAGTAAAGGGATAGATACTTTAATCACGCCTTGCCCTCATTGTTTCACCATAATAGGCAAGGAATACGAGCATGTCCTTGGAGTGGAAATGAAGGGGATAAAGGTGGAACATATAACCCAGTTCCTTGCAAAATCTATTGAAGAAGGTAAAATCCGCCTGAAAAATAAAGTGGATATAAAGGTGTCCTATCATGACCCATGCTACATAGGAAGACAGGGTAGAGGAATCTATGAGGAGCCGAGAAAGGTTCTCTCTTCCATAGATGGGGTTGAACTCAAAGAAACAGAACTCACGAAAGATGCCACAACATGCTGCGGTGGAGGAGGGCTTTTGAGGGCATATCTTCCAAAGCTTGCTGTTGAAGTGGCAAAGGAGAAGATAGACTCACAGATAAAGCCACTTGGTGTGGGTGCAGTGGTCTCATCCTGTCCGTTCTGTTTCCTTAATTTAAGTGAAGGGGCTGAAAAAAGTGATATTGAGGTAATGGACATCCTTGATGTTGTAATTAAAGCAATGGAGTAAAGACATGGAAACAAAAGAGTTCAAGGTTTATAAAAAGAGTATATACAGGGTGGTAAAAGACCCATTTGTAAGGGTTGCTCTTAAAAGAGCAGTAAACTCCTTTAGAAAGAACAGGGACAGTGCTATTTCTGAATACGATTATGTGCTTGAAGAGAGTAAAAAACTGCAGAAAACCAAGGATTACGTACTTGAACATCTTGATGAGTTCGTGAAAAAGACCATGGAAAGGGTTGAGAAAAACCACGGACATGCCTATTATGCAAAAACAGTTGATGATGCTTTGCGTATTATTAAGAATATTGTGGGTAGTGGAAAAACGGTTGTGAAAGGGAAATCCATTACTTCGGAAGAACTTGACCTCAATAAACATCTTGAGGAATGGGGAAATACAGTATATGAAACAGACCTTGGAGAGTTTATAGTACAGAAACTTGGTTCAAGACCCATGCACATACTTGCTCCTGCCATAAATGTACCGAGGGAGAAGGTGGCGGAGCTGTTCAGCGAACTTGCAGGGAAAAAATTGCCTCAAGACCCTGCTGAACTTACCAGGTTTGCAAGGGAGTTTTTAAGAGATAAGTTTGTAAATGCAGATGTGGGTATTACTGGAGCCAATGTTATTACTGCTGATACGGGGACAGTATTTCTCATAGAGAATGAGGGAAATATAAGGTTTTCAACCTCAGCACCTCCTGTACATATTGTACTTGTTGGAATAGAGAAAATCCTGCCTACCCTGAAGGATGGAATGAGAATGGTTGAGGTTGTCTCAAGGTATGCTGGATACAAGGCAATGGCATACGTTTCCATGATCTCAGGTCCGAGTAAAACCGGGGATATAGAAAAAGTTGTTGTGTATGGGGCTCATGGTCCAAAAGAGTTTCATGTGATTTTCCTGGATAATGGCAGAAGTGAAGCAGCGAAAGACCCTGTTATAAGAAAGGCCCTGCAGTGTCTTCGGTGTGGAGCGTGCATGTACGAGTGTCCTGTTTATCCTATAACAACAGGGTACTGGGGATATAAGTATATGGGGGGAATAGGTATTCCCTGGACTGCATACATTGCGGGAGGTTTTGAAAAGGCAGCCCCCATGGCTTTTACATGTACACTGTGTGGTAGATGCGTCAAATACTGCCCCATGGAAATTGATACTCCGGAGATTGTACAGCATATAAGGGAAATTTTAAAGGAAAAAGGGTTTATTCCTGACTATATAAAAAATATGGCGGAGGCTGTTTTAAAGGAGGGAGTTCCTTACTGAGATAGTGTCCTTGTAAAAAATTCATTATAATTTCAAATAAGTTCAAAACTTCCTGTTTTTATTTCCATCCTGCTGGATTTAGAATTAATAAGTCAAAATAGAAAAAGGAGGTTTTTTATGAGAGGCTTTAGAGATACAACTTTGCCCGAAGATGAGATTAAAAGGCTTACTGAACTTGCAACGGTTTTGAGAGGGGACATTCTGAAAATGACAACCCTTGCAAAATCAGGACATCCTGGTGGTGCTATGAGCTCTCTTGAACTCTTTCTTGTAACAATGAGTTATGCGAATATCAACCCTGAAGACCCTGATATGGAGGGAAGGGATTATATAGTGGTATCTCATGGGCATACTTCAGCTGGTGTTTATGCCACACTTGGGAGGCTTGGATTTTTCAATATTGACGATGCAATAGCCTATTTCAGACTTGCAGGCTCACCCTTTGAGGGGCATATTGAAAGAGATGTGCCTGGAATAGAATGGACAACAGGAAACCTTGGACAGGGGCTTTCTGCGGGCTGTGGCTTTGCACTTGCAAGTAAGGTTAAGGGCTATAATAATCATGTCTTTGTTATTATGGGAGATGCTGAGCAGGCAAAGGGACAGGTGGCAGAGGCAAGAAGGTTTGCAAAAAAATTCAATTTAAGCAATATAACGGTTCTAATTGACTATAACAGAAGACAGATTTCGGGTAAGACTTTTGAAATTATGCCCGTTAATATAAAGGAAAACTATGAGTCAGACGGCTGGAAGGTAGTAGAGGTTGATGGCCATAACGTAAGAGAGATTTATGAGGCTATTGTTGAATGTCAGAGGCATGAAGAGGCACCCTGCATGGTTCTTGCTCATACTGTGATGGGAAAAGGTGTGTCTTTCATGGAAGGTAATGAGGTTTATCACGGCAAGCCCCTTTCAGAAGAACAGCTTGACAGGGCACTCAGTGAACTTGGAATTGAAAATGACCTTGAAAAATACAGAAAGTTGAGAGAGAGCAGGAAATTTCCTGTGTTTAACAGGAAACTTAAATTTGACGTGAAACTTAATACAGGAGAGCCAGTTTTGTACGTGAAAGATGAAAAACTCGATAATAGAACTGCCCTCGGAAAGGCGCTTTATGATGTGGCAAAAAATTCAGATTCAGAGGAACACACAAAGATACTTGCCTTTGACTGTGACCTTATGGGCTCTGTGAAACTCAATTACTTTGCAAAGGAATTCCCACATCTATTTTTTGAGTCAGGGGTTACGGAACACAATACGGCCACTGTTGCAGGTGCTGCATCAACTCTTGGTTTTGTATCTGTATGGGGAGATTTCGGTGTATTCGGTATTGATGAAACCTATAATCAGGCAAGGCTCAACGATATAAACAAAACAAATCTGAAACTCTTCGTCACTCATCTCGGAATTGATGTGGGTGAGGATGGCAAGACCCATCATTGCATAGACTATGTGGGCACACTTAAAAATCTCCATGGGGTCAAAGTCATAATTCCTGCAGACCCCAATCAAACAGACAGGGTTGTAAGATATGCACTTTCTCAATACGGCAATTTTGCAATAGGTGTTGGGCGTTCTAAATTACCCATAATAGTTGACGAGAATGGAAAAGAGTTTTTTGGAAAGGATTACGTGTATGAGTACGGAAAATTTGACGTGTTGAGAGAGGGAGATGGTCTGGTAATCCTGGTTTACGGTTCAACTGCCCACAGAGGTATTGAAGTAAGAGAACTTATGGAGAAAGAAGGGTATAATCCTGCTGTTTTAAATGTCGCATCTCCAGGGTATATTACAGACGAACTTCTTGAATTTTTAGAGGATTTTGATGTTGTGATTACCTATGAGGACCATAATGTTGATACAGG
>JALVYB010000058.1:111399-111686 GCA_027038175.1 Caldifarciminota bacterium
ATTATGCTGTGTCTGGAAAAGCAGATGATGTGTATGACTTTATGGGGCTTTCACCCAGGAAGGTGAAGGAGAGCATATTAATTTCTTTAAAGGAGGGGTAATATGTTTGCAGGTATAACCTGGCTTGTAGTAATAGCCATTGTAATACTCGCCTCTATGATTAGAATATTGAGGGAGTATGAGAGAGCAGTTATTTTCCGACTTGGAAGGTATGTGGGAGTGAAAGGGCCTGGTTTGATTCTTCTTATACCGTTTATTGATAAAATGGTGAAGGTATCGTTAAGGAC
>JALVYB010000059.1 GCA_027038175.1 Caldifarciminota bacterium
AGGAGCATGCGGAGGAGATAGCGTATCATTACCATGAAGGATTTGACAGGCGGAAGATAGTGGAGTATGGGGAGTTAGCGGGGGATAAGGCGAGGGAGGTATATGCGCACAGGGAAGCGATAAAGTACTACTTATGGGCAGTAGAGGGAGAGGCGACGAGTGAGAAGAGGGGAGAGATATATGAGAAGATAGGAGATTCGTACTTATACGTAGGGGAGTATGAGGCAGCGATAGAGAGTTATGAGCGGGCGATAGAGTACAGGCCGGAGCGGAGGAGTGAGATAGAGGAGAAGATAGGAGATGTATACATGTACATGGGAGAATACAACACTGCCCTTAAATGGTATGAAAAGGCACGGTCTCATGTAAGGTCTGCCCATGAAAAAGAACTCACTTTACTTTTACTTAAGATGGCTGAAGCAGCCCTTAAATCTGGCAACATGCTCTCCTTTTCCAAGAGAATGTCAAATTTGAAGAGCACCATTTCAAGAAAAACTCCCTATGAGAGAGTTTATTATGCCCTGCTGGAAGCATGGGCTCTCCAGAGAAAAGGACAGAACATAAAAGCATCTCTGAAGATAAAAAGTATAATTCCGGTTGTTGAGGATATTGAGGATCCTCACAGGAAAGCAGATGCACTTTATGAAGTGGCTAAAATACTCATAAAGACCATGGAACTTACGGAGGCGCTTTATTTTCTTGAAAAGGCCTATGAGATTGAACTGGAAGTAAGAAGCAAGAAGAGCATGTTCAAACTTACAGAGGATATAGCATGGCTTGCATATCTCATTGGAGACCATGCGAAGGCGGAGCTCTTTTTTAAGAGCACATGGCAATACACGAAAATCGTGGGCAATTACTTTTCCATGATAACCTCTATGTTTGGTCTTGCTTTGATAAATGCAGAAGCAGTGGATGTTGAAGAGGGAAGGCGTTTTGTCGAGAGAATTGTAACAATAGCAAGGGAAAATGCTGAGGATTATGTGGAATATGCAGAAGTGCTGAGAGAATATTTTGATGTAAATTACATAGACCCGCACAAAAAACCTCATATAAAGGAGACAAAAGATGAAAAATTGAAACCGCTTTTCACTATGCTCCATTTAGTAAGACTGAGGAATATGAATAGGTTTAAAACCCTCTTAAAAGAAATTGATACGCTTGATGCAGAGATAAGAAACAGACCGGATATATTGAGTTTTATTCCGTTTTACACTCTTTATTATAAGTTAAAAGTAATGCTGGATGCGGTAAAGGGAGATAGAAGGTACGCGTCAAGGGTGTATAATAAAGTTATAAAGGCCATGCCGGAAGATACAAAAATCAGGGCTATGTTCTTGAGAGATTATGCCAAGGTATTAAAGAGCAAGGGAGATAGGAAGGCGGCAGAAAAAGTCATGAAGGAAGCAGTTAGAATAATGAAATCTCTGGAAATAAATCCTGAAATTCCTCTTTACAGTATATAACACACTGGTTTTATGAAAAGTTTCCACATTATAACCTTTGGATGCCAGATGAATGAGTATGATTCTGATGTTATAAAGGATATGCTTATTAAAAATGGATTTCTATACACAAAAAGTCCTGAAGATGCCGATATAATAATTGTAAACGGTTGTGTTGTAAGGGAGAAGCCAGAAAAAAAAGCCGTCGAGGTTCTCAAGTACTTTAAAGACCGGGGCAAGTTTACCATTGCTGCGGGCTGTATAGCACAAAAGGATAAGGATGCCTTAAAAAGTGTATCAAACATTGTCATAGGTCCTATGGAATACGACAGTCTGGTGGAGGTCATAGGAAAGGATGGGGTGTACACTGATTTTGCTCGCTATAGATACCGATTTTATAAATATGCAGAAAAGAGAAAAGATGTTTCATTCAGTGAGTATGTTACCATTATGACAGGTTGTGATAACTTCTGTTCATACTGCGTGGTGCCTTTCACTCGTGGGAGAGAGCAATCAAGGAGTGTTGAGGCTATCAGAAGAGAAGTAGAGTATCTTGTGAGTAAAGGGGCAGTTGAGATAACTCTCATCGGCCAGAATGTAAATTCTTATTTTTATAATGGGGTGGATTTTAAGGACCTTCTTGAAAAAGTGGCGACTGTGGGTCCTCAAAGAATTAGATTTACGACGTCTCATCCAAGAGATATATCGGTTGCGGTGTTTGACGTTATGAGAAAATACGATAATATTATGCCGTGGCTACATCTTCCACTTCAAACAGGTTCTACCAGGCTTTTGAAGGAAATGAGAAGGGGCTATACTAAAGAAGAATACATCTACATAACAAAACTTGCAAGGAAAATAATACCTGATTTGACTATTTCCACGGATATTATGGTTGCATATCCCACCGAGACAGAGGAAGATTTTGAAGAAACTCTGGAAGTTGTAAGAGAAGTTCAATTTGATTATGCTTACATGTTTATTTATTCTCCGAGAAAACCCTCTTCAGCCTATTACAGGTATAAAGAACAGATTCCCAGAGAGATAGCAGTAAAAAGGCACAGAAGGCTTGTAGATACGGTTCAGGAAATAGTGACGGAGAAGAGAACGGAAATGATAGGTAAAAGATATAGGCTTTTAATAGACGGTTACTCAAAAAAGAACCCCAATGTTTCAAGAGGGAAAACAGAAGGCAACATAACTGTTGTTGTAAATGAAAAGATTCCTGTTGGGACCTTTATAGATGTTATAATAAAAGAGGTTAGAGGCACAACGCCCGTGGGCATAGTAATCCGTTGATGAAATCCCGCACACTCCGTTCAGATTTAATTATGCTTCTTGCTGCGTTTATCTGGGGTAGTACTTTTGTAGCCCAGAGAATTGGAATGAACTATATAGGTCCATTTCTCTTTAATGCTATCAGGTTTTTTATAGGCGCAGTTGTTGTGTTGCCATTTGTCCTGAAGGATAGGCATTTTTGGAAGAAGTTATCAATAAAACATGGGTTTATTTTAGGACTTGTACTATTTACTGCCATAGGATTTCAGCAGTGGGGTATTGTGTATACAACCGCAGGAAAGGCAGGATTTATAACGGGTCTTTACGTTGTTTTTGTCCCATTACTTGGAATGTTTATGAGAAAAAAATCTCATAGAGGCCATATCATAGGCGCTCTGTTAGCCCTTTTGGGGTTATACTTACTTTCCGTAAAGCATTTCTCCATGGAAAAGGGCGATTTTCTTGTTTTTATGGGTGCTGTGGCCTGGACATTTCATGTTCAACTTATTGATACGTATGTTAAAGATACCTCTCCATTTGTACTTGCCTTCACCCAGTTTATAACCACATCTTTGTTTAGTTTTGTCCTTGCAGTTTTCACTGAAAAAATCAATATGGTTTCCATGAGGTTGTCAGTCTATCCTTTGCTTTATGCAGGGGTGTTATCCTCCGGTATAGCATACACTTTACAGGTGATTGCACAGAAGGAGTCTCATCCATCTCATGCTGCCATTATTCTAAGTCTGGAGAGCGTGTTTGCGGCTTTGTCTGGATGGGTGGTTCTTGGTGAACACTTCACCCCACGTGAGATTATAGGAGCACTCTTGATGCTGTCAGGGATGATATTTTCCCAGATGTATTCTGCTCTTGTTTCGTATAATACACCTGAATCTGTTTGAAGCATTACAGTACAGTTTTTTAATAGAATAATCTTGACCGAACGGGCATAATAATACAAACTATAAGGTAGAAAAGAGGAGGTGTTTATGGAAATAAAGGTCGTTGATATTGAAAAAGAGCCTGAACACAACGTTATTATTGGCCAGAGCCATTTTATTAAAACAGTAGAGGATATACATGAGGCGCTTGTTACATCCGTTCCTGGTATTAAGTTTGGACTTGCCTTTTGCGAGGCCTCTGGACCAAGACTTATAAGGCATTCTGGCACTGATGATGCCCTTGAAGAACTTGCTATAAAAAATGCGAAAGCCATTGGGGCAGGGCATGTTTTTGTCCTGATTTTGCAAAATGCATATCCAATAAACGTTCTTAAGAAAATAAAGGATGTGGATGAAGTGGTGGGTATTTATGCAGCAAGTGCAAATAAAATGCAGGTTATAGTTGGAGAAACAGACCTTGGGCGTTCTGTCCTTGGAGTTGTTGATGGCGAGCCACCTCTTGGCGTGGAAGGAGAAGATGATATTAAAAAGAGGCAGGAATTTTTAAGAAAAATAGGGTATAAGTTTTAATTGATGGGCAAGAAATTTCTTGTTGCGTTGGCTCTTATCCTTTCCTCCTGTGCAACGCTTAAAAATCCAGTAAATTTTTATTATGCACTGAAACCTCTTAAGAAACCGGAGGCACCGGAGTTCTATCTGGAAGACATATATGATGGACTGTTTACCGGGTATGACTACGTAAAAAACGAGTTTGCCTCGGAATTTCTTGATTCAATGTACACTGTTATTGAGGAGCAATATCGGAAGGAACTTTTAGAACTTGGTTTACCTGAGGACGCCTATCAAAGAAGAGAAGTTATGAAATGGGCTTTGTATTTTGCCCGCCATGCCAATGTGAAGATAAACGCAAGGTTAAGGCGTGGGGCTCCGTATTTGCCATACATTAAAAGGAGATTAAAAGAAGAGGGGATGCCTGAGGCTATTGCCTATCTCCCGATAATTGAAAGTGCTTTTCGCCATAACGCTCTATCCCGCATGCGAGCAAGAGGAATATGGCAGTTTATGAGAAGTACGGCGAGAAAGTATGGTCTGAGAGTTGATTGGTGGATGGATGAGCGTCTTGACCCTTACAAATCAACTGATGCAGCATTACGATATCTTAAAGACCTGTACAATATGTTTGGTAGTTGGGACCTTGCTCTTGCTGCTTACAATGCAGGAGAGGGTAGAATATTAAGGGCATTAAAACGTTCTGGTGGAAATGACTTCTTTGACCTTAAACGGTATCTGAGAAGAGAGACAAGAGAATATGTTCCCAAATTCCTTGCCCTTGTCCTCGTTATAAACAATCCAGAGAAGTTTGGAACCAATATTATAATGCCAGAAGAAAAGGAGCAGGAGTTTGATACTGTTATTGTTCCGAGGCAGGTAAACATCTCACTCCTCGCAAAATGGGCTGGTATATCAGAGAGGGAATTCAGAAAACTGAACCCATCCTTTGTAAGATGGGCTACCCCGCCATACCTCAGGAATTTTGCTGTTAGAATCCCAAAAGGCAGAAAATCCCTATTCTATGCACGTATGAAAAGCACTCCTAAGAGCAAATGGTATAGGGCCCTTGCTCATAGAGTTAGAAGGGGAGAAAGCCTCTGGACTATTGCAAGACGGTATGGAGTAAGCGTGTATGCTCTTAAAAGGGCAAACAGAATAAGAAGAGCAAGATATTTAAGGCCCGGCCAGGTTCTTGTTATACCCGTGGGCCCTGGTGCAAAGGCCAGATATGCAAGAAGAAACAGGAAGATAAAGGTAACGGGAAAGGGTTATCACAGGGTGAGAGAAGGCGAGACACTCTGGAGTATTGCAAGAGCCTATGGCGTGTCTGTCAAGGCTTTGAAAAGTATAAATCACCTCCGCTCTTCAAGGATAAGGCCGGGTGATGTTTTAAAGTTGCCAAAAGCAAGAGGTTATGCAAAAAGAAGCAATGAGAATGGCAGCAAATTATCAGGTCTAACATTGAAAAAAGGTTATCACAGAGTGAAGAAGGGAGAGACGCTCTGGAGTATTGCGAAGCATTATGGCGTAAGCGTGAGTGCTTTGAAAAGGCTCAATCACTTGAGGTCTTCCAGAATAAAACCAGGTGATATTATAAAAGTCCCTCAGCGCAGGATAAGTTATGCCAGAAAGAAGAATAAAACTAAAAAACGTGGTTACTATACTGTAAAGAAGGGAGATACACTCTGGAAAATTGCCCGAAAGACAGGCGTCTCTGTTGATAAAATTAAAAAAGTAAATGGACTTATAAGTACAAGCATTAAACCGGGACAGGTATTGAAAATACCCGGGGAAGGTTAATGGATTCTGATACTTTAGAAAAGGTTCTCAATACCCTGAAGAGTGAATACAAAAAGTGGAATGCACCTGTTGTTACTCTCATAAAAGAGAGGACCAATGACCCATATAAGATTTTAATTTCAACTGTACTGAGCCTAAGAACACAGGATAAAACCACGCATAAGGCGGCAGAGAGGCTTTTTAAGGTAGCAGATACACCCGAAAAAATGGTTAAGCTGACGGAAAAAGAGATAGAAAAATTGATTTATCCTGTAGGTTTTTACAGAACAAAAGCTAAGAATATAAAGAAGATTTCGCAAATTTTACTTGATAAGTACGATGGAAAGGTTCCTGATGACCTTGACGAGTTGCTCAAGTTGCCGGGAGTGGGCAGAAAGACGGCAAATCTTGTAATCACGCTTGGTTATGGTAAACTGGGCATTTGTGTAGATACGCACGTACATAGAATATCAAATCGTCTTGGTATAGTAAACACCAAAACTCCCTTTGAAACGGAGATGGAACTTCGCAGGATTTTACCCAAAAAATGGTGGATTGAGTACAATGATATGCTCGTTTCTCTTGGTCAAACCATATGCAGGCCTATTAATCCAAAATGCTATAGGTGCCCTCTAAATGAGTATTGTCCTAAAATAGGCGTTAAGGTTAAAAGCAAAAGTAGAGTTTGACCTTCAGGGTTTTTATGGTAATATTTTAGACAAAAAGGAGAGGTGTGATGGAGAAGATTATAAAGAGCAGGGTTATAAAATATGGTGATAATGTTAATACTGATGTAATTTTCCCGGGCAGGTATACTTACGCTCTCATGGAGCCTGAGGAGATGGCAAAGCACGCCATGGAAGACCTTGACCCTGATTTTCAGAACAAAGTAAAGGAAAGACATATAATCGTTGCTGGTAAAAATTTTGGTATGGGTTCTTCAAGAGAACAGGCAGTGTCCTCTCTTGTGTATGCGGGAGTGAAAGCGGTTATAGCGAAGTCCTTTGCAAGAATATATTTCAGGAATGCGATTAATAACGGGCTTTTAGTCATTGAGCATAAAGAAGCAGCCGAATTTATTGAAGATAACGACGAGGTTGAAATAGACACAGAAAAAAATGAAATAAGGGTTAAGGGAAAGGTTTTTACATTTCCGCCACTTCCGCAGGAAGTTTTAAAGATCGTTGAGGCAGGTGGGCTTATTAATTATGTAAAGGCAAAACTTGAAAAGGAGGCATAAAATGGCTAAGTATAAGATTGCTGTACTTCCAGGAGATGGCATAGGAAAGGATGTAATGGATGCTGCAATGATTGTTCTTGATAAACTAAACCTTGATGCTGAATATACGTATGGTGATGTTGGATGGGAGTTCTGGAAAAAAGAAGGCAATCCATTACCTGAGAGGACTATCGAACTTTTGAAGAATTCAGATGCGTGTTTATTCGGAGCAATTACATCAAAACCCAAAGACGATGCTCAGAGGGAACTCGCTCCTGAACTTCAGGGTAAAGGGTATGTGTATTATTCTCCAATAGTAAAGTTAAGACAACTCTTTGACCTCTATATAAACCTGAGACCCGCAAAAGCATATGAAGGTAATCCTCTCGTAATTAAGGACGGTATTGACCTTGTTATTTTCAGGGAAAATACAGAGGGCATGTATGCTGGAGTGGAGTTTTATCCTCTGCCCGATGACGTAAGAGAAGCGTTTTTAAAACACAGCAAGAACATGGAAAGGTTTAAGGATGTTCCTGCGGACGAAATTGCGGTGTCAACGAGGATCACAACAAAGAAAGGTATGTACAGAATAATTAAGGCAGCCTTTGAGTATGCTAAAAAACACGGAAGAAGAAAGATAACGCTTGTTGAAAAGCCAAATGTTTTAAGGGAAACAGGTGGTCTTACGGTTAAAATTGCAAGGGAAATTGCAAAGGAATATCCAGATATTGAGTACGAGGAAGCCAATGTGGATGCCATGGCGATGTGGCTTGTCAAAAAGCCGGAGGAATATGACATACTTGTAGCAGAGAATTTGTTCGGGGATATTATTTCTGACCTCTCATCTCAGCTCATTGGTGGGCTTGGATTTGCAGCAGCAGGTAATATTGGAGATAATTTCGGTCTCTTTGAACCCACACATGGTTCTGCTCCCAAATATGCTGGACAGTATAAGGTGAACCCCATTGCCATGATACTTGCCACAAAACTCATGCTCGATTATCTTGGTGAAGTTGAGATGGGCAAGCGTCTTGAAAAGGCGGTTGCTGAGGTAATAAAAGAGGGTAAAGTTAGAACATACGATATGGGTGGTGACTCTTCCACTTTAGATGTTGCGAAAGCAATAGCCGAGAGGTTGTAATATGGGTAAGACCATAGTTGAGAAGATCCTTTCAGAGCATACTAAGGATGAGGTAAAGCCAGGCAACGTAATATGGCTTGACATAGACGTAAGAAGTGCCCGTGATTTCGGTGGTCCCAATGTGGTAAAACATTATAGAGAGCATTATGATTCAGAGCCAGTAGATAACCCCCAAAAAACATTTTTTACCTTTGACCTTGTGGCTCCTGCAAAGACCATAAAATATGCCATTAACCAGTCTATATGCAGAAAGTTTGCAAAGGAGCAGGGAATAAAGGTTTACGACGTTGGCTCTGGCATAGGAACACATGTGCTTATGGAGGAAGGACACATTATACCGGGTAAGACCGCAGTTGGGACCGATAGTCATTACAACATAGTGGGAGCAATTGGTGCATTCGGGCAGGGAATGGGAGATGTGGACATAACGTTTGTATTTAAGACAGGCAGAACGTGGTTTGAAGTTCCAAAAACAGTAAAAATAAAACTCAAAGGCACATTTGAGTACCCAACAACTGCAAAGGACCTTACCCTTTATATATTAAAGCATATAAAAACGGATTTTGCACTTGGCAGAGCCATTGAATTTTATGGAGAGGCGGCAGAGAGTCTGCCACTTTATGGTAGAATTACTCTTCTTTCAATGGTAACTGAGATGGGCGGGATAATTGGTTATGTACCATTTACGGAGAAGACTGTAGAGGAAGTCAAAGCCTTTACCGGAAGGAGTGATTTTTCTCCTACATACGCTGACCCTGATGCTGAATATGAGAAGGAAATAGAGATTGACGTCTCGGGTCTTGGAAGTCAGGTTGCAGCTCCTCCTCATCCACACAATGTATATGATGCCCAGGATTTAAAGGACGTTAAGGTTGATATGATTTACATAGGTTCCTGTACCAATGGTAGAGAAGAAGACATTGAGAGCGCATGGAAAATACTTAAAGGCAAGAAGATTAAAGATGGAGTGGTCTTATCAATTACTCCTGCCACGAGGCGGGCTTACAAAAAACTTATGGATAAAGGCATTTTACAGGAGCTCTTTGAGATGGGTGCTATCATTACCAATCCATCCTGTGCAGGTTGTGCCCAGGGACATCCGGGTATGACTGGTGAAGGTGAGGTATCACTCAATACGTCTAACAGAAACTTCCCCGGGAAGCAGGGAAAAGGTGAAACCTATCTGGTAAGTCCTGAGGTGGCGGCTGCATCAGCAATAACAGGTAGAATAACGGACCCAAGGGAGGTGTTGTGATGAAAATAAAAGGCAGGGTATTTATTCTTAAAGACAAAGATGGCAATCTTATAAAAGACATAGATACAGACCAGATTTATCACAATATGTACCTGCACATCACCGATATAAATGAGATGGGTAAATACTGTCTCGGCAATCTTGAAGGCTACGAAAATTATCCAGAACTCGCTGAGAAAAACGACATTATAATTGCAGGACACAACTTTGGTGCAGGTTCATCGAGACAGCATGCAGTGGATTGTTTTCGCGCACTTGGCACAGGATGTATTATTGCGCCGTCGTTTGGGGCTATTTTTAAGAGAAATGCCATAAACTCCGCTTTCCCAATCCTCGAGTGTCCGCATATAGAAGAACTTATAAAAAGCGGAAAACTCTCTCATGGGGAAATGGTGGAACTCGATTTTGAGAGTGGAAAAGTTATAAAGGATAATGGTGAGATTATAGAGTGTAAAAAACCGTCAAAGGTACAGATAGAGATTTTAAAAGCAGGGGGGCTATTTGAATACGGTAAAAAAACTGGATGAATTAACGGGTCTTTCTCTTTCTTTTATTAAGGAATTAGAAGGGGAGAGGGTAGCGGGCACAGAGGGCGAGAAAAGAGCGAAGAAAGTAATAGAAAAGTACATTGACTCTATGGGACTCTCGTTTGAGGAAGAGACGTTTGAGTTATATGTATCTAAAAACTTACGCGGTCACATAATTGCCGGTGGAAAAAGGATTGAGGCAAGACCTTATGGCCTAACTGTTCCCTATGAAGTGAAAGGCAGGCTTGTATATTTTGACCATCCAGAGGAAGCCCTTGCCCTAAGTCAAGACATCAAAGAAAAAATATGTCTTTTTGCCGTCTCCCCTGACCATAGTTATGTGAAGAAGTTGAAAGATAGGGGGTGTAGAGGCTTTATAGTTGCCTCTCCACCTTCACATAAACTTTATTCCCGCCACTTAAGGCAGAAAGCGATAGAAGAAGATGCCATTTTACCGGGTGCGAGTGTGCTTTACGATGATGCGATAAAACTATTAAATATGGAAGGGGAAGAGGTTTCCATGAAAGGAGAAGGAAAGACAGAAAAGGTAGAGGCCACCAACATTATTGTAGAAGTTACAGGAGCAATTACAGACACAGAGACAGTTGTTGTTACGGGTCATTATGATACAGTACCCTTCTCCCCTGGATTTTCTGATAATGGAGGCGGTGTTGCTATAATGGTTTCACTTATTCGCCATTTTAAGGAAAACAGTCCTGATAGAACACTGAAGTTTGCCTTTTTTTCAGGAGAGGAGTGGGGACTCTGTGGTTCTATGTCGTATGTGAAAGCACATTCAGAGGACCTGGAAAATATTATGGTGGGGCTTAATCTGGATGTAGCAGGATGTCCTGTTGGCAGGCTTGTAGGTCAGATTACAGGGAGTGAAAGTCTTCTTCACACAACACAATCAATTGTAAAGAGTAGGGGGTTGTTTGTGGACTTTAAGAAAGGTATTTACTCAAGTGATAGTATACCGTTTGCAATGAAAAATGTACCTTTTGTTAACCTTGCGAGAATAGGGGGAAAAGCCAACCGGTATATTCATACTGAGGACGATAGAGGGTTTTATTACGCAAAGAAGGGTTTTGAAAAACACATAAAAGCTTCAATCTCAATACTATCGTTCTTTGCCAATGCAGAGACCATACCCTTTGAGAAAAAAATAGACGATGATGTTAAAAAGAAGTTAGATGAGTATATACAAAAGAGGCTATAGTGGAAATCAAAGAATTTCAGGGGTTGATAAAGGACATATATTTTGAAAAGGACAATAGGAGAGGTATTGAAGGGACTTTCATGTGGTTATGCGAGGAAGTGGGTGAACTATCAAGGGCGATTAAGAAAAAGGATAGAGAAAATCTCAGAGAGGAATTTGCGGATGTTCTTGCATGGACGTTTTCGCTTGCCAATCTTCTTGATATAGACCTTGAAGATGCGGTGGGTAAGTATAAAAATGGGTGTCCCAAGTGTGGAAAGATACCGTGTGAGTGCAGAGAATGAACAGATCTCGTTACAGTTGGGTATTTGACTTCGAATTTAACAGGTATTCTTCACGCGTTATTGACTTTTTCCAGAAGAAAGTGTATAATTAGTTCGTAATATGAAACATTTTTTTAAGATATTTTTTGCAAAAGATAAAAAGTATGAAATTACAGGAGGTTTTTTATGTATAATATAGTGCTGGCTGTTATCCTTGCATATGGAGGCGTAAGGGTAACAAACAAACCAATAAAAGGTGTGCCCATTGTGGGCGAGGCCAGGGTGGCGAAGATACAGAAAAATATTGGTAGCAAAAAGACGGAAGTTGTGTCACTTGAGGATTTTCTACTGAAACATAAAGGCGAGTTTGACTCAGGTAAATTACAAAAACTTGGAGATTTCAAGGCTACAGACACCTTGTATTACTGGGATCCAAATGCAGACCTATTCTATTTTGATTGCCCAGATAGTTATGATGATTCTCTGTATTCTATAAGATTTACTCCGGTCAATTCGGGTACTCTTCAAGGTGCAGCATTCTACTTTTATCATCTTGTAGGGAGTGGTAATGTGAGAATCCATGTGTGGGATGACAACGGCGGGCAACCCGGGACGGAACTTGGTTATGTGGATGTCTCAACAAGCAATCTTATTACAGATGGAAGCGATTTAACATATATCGACCTGTCTTCTCTAAATATATCTGTTGGTTCAGGGGATTTCTACATAGGTTTTTCACGCCTTGCAGGTGTGGACACTCTTGCTCTCATAGGTGATACCATTAATGCCCCTGATGATAGGTCTTTTGATATGTATAATGGAAGCTGGGAACAGTCTACCTGGATAAATCCGGGATGGACATGGGCAATCAATGCTTATGTAAATACTGGGAGTAGTGGACCTTCATATAACCTTGCGCCGTATACACCGAGTGGATGGTATTCGTCTCTCGTTATATCTGCAAATCCTGATGATACTACTGCAGCACCTCCAGGGAATTACAGCACAGCAGCAGGTGATTCCCAGTACGTGCACTGGGCTGTTGCTAATTTGGGACCCGACACCATTCCTTCAAGCGATACTGTTTATTACTATCTTTACAGGGAAGGGACTGCGATAG
Source organism: Caldifarciminota bacterium (assembly GCA_027038175.1). Classification (GTDB taxonomy): domain Bacteria; phylum Hydrothermota; class Hydrothermia; order UBA1063; family CAJXJZ01; genus CAJXJZ01. The sequence goes on from JALVYB010000059.1 coordinate 12,698, forward strand.
CAGGCTGGTATACGGCGGGTCTTGCTGCTAATACCTATGTATATGTTAAAAACTATAAAATTCACGAGAGTGCTGATGGCAGTTATACCTATCAAATAACAGCAGACCCAAATAACACAATACCCGAAACCGATGAGACAGATAACTCCCATTCTGAAACCTACACATGGGGTTCTGGCGGCGGAGGAGGTGGAAGTGGCTCTATTGGAGCAGCAGATTTTGTTATCATCACATCTTCCACATTTGCCCCCTATTTCCAGCCTCTTGCTGACTGGAAAAACGAAAAAGGCATAAGAACGAGAATAATAACCCTTGATACAATTTATGCAAATTATACAGGTTATGACAATGCGGAGAAGATAAGGAATTTTATAAAGGACATGAACACAACATATGGAACAATGTATTTCCTCCTCGGTGGGCAGTGTGACTATGAGAACGGCGAAGAAATAGTCCCGAGGAGAAATGCGTTTGTTTTCCAGTCAGGTGCAGGATATTATACAGATGAAGATACAATAATCAGTGACCTTTACTTTGCAGACCTTGATGGCACATGGGATGGAGATGGTGACCATACATACGGTGAGACCAGCGATAATGTTGATATGTATCCTGATGTGTATGTTGGCAGAGCCCCTGTAAAGACAACTTCGCAGGTGCAAAACTTTGTTAATAAGGTATTGGCTTATGAAAAATCTCCAAGCACCAGTGCATCCTATTTGAAAGATAGTTTCCATCCCCAGGGCAATCTGTGGGATACAAATCACGGCACTTCAATGCCTGATACGATGGTGCAGTTTGACCCGGCAGACTGGACACATACATTTATGAGAGAGGATATAGAAGGAGTATCTGAAAGCAGTGTGAATAGCGAATTCAATAATGGCTATCATCTCGTACATTTTGTGGGGCACGGAAATGAATACGGTGTCTATTATAATAATGGTTCGTCTACCATGATGAATACCTCTGATGCCGACAATCTTTCCAATGGCTTTTCAAAATTGAGTATAGTTACTTCAATAGCTTGTTTCTCAGGAGCAATGGATGAGGCAGGTTCATCTGCAGACTATGACTGTTTTGCAGAGCATCTTGTAAATGCTACAAATGGTGGCGCTGTTGCTGATTTGTTTAATTCAAGATATGGTTGGGGATATTCTCAGCCAGAAGGTGCACTTGGTCCTTCAGGAGAGCAAAGTAAGTACTTCTTCAGAGCGTTTCATCAGAATGGACTTTACATACTCGGACAGGCGTGGGCAAATATGCAGAGTTCAATGGTTCCTGATGCGCAGAATGACAATTATTTCAGATGGTGTCTCTATGAAAGGAATCTCTTTGGTGACCCAACTCTTGAAATGTGGACAGATATACCTGTCCAGATTGTCATGAGCGTTAATGCAGATAGTATATTACAGGGACAGGATACTACTATTACGGTTACGGTGAGTGATGCAAAGGCACCAGTTCAGGGTGCAGTAGTCACCCTGCTGCAAAAGTTTCAGGGAGACAGTTATTATATTTATATGGTTGATACAACGGATGCCTCTGGAATTGCCTCCTTTACTGTAAATGCAGCCGAAACGAATGACATTGTGATTACGGCTACAAAACATAATTATCTGTACGCACAGCATACAGTTACTGTTGTTCCCACAACTGGAATAGATGACCAGAACCATATAACATCCTCAAATATCTCACTTGTTTCAAATGTACTTCACAATTCTGTTGTCATAAGATATGCAGTACCATCCTCACAGGAAATATCTTTGAGAATGTACAACATAAACGGTAGACTTGTAAAATCATACACCGAAAGAGTAAGTGCTGGCACAGGAATGCTGAAACTCAGAGTTGACGATTTAAGAGAAGGCATTTACTTCCTGAGAGTAAAGAGCAGGGATATAAATATGATTAATAAGGTTATTAAAACAAGGTAGGAGGTGAATGATGTTTAAAAAGACAATGCTTGCGTTGTTGCTTTCCTTCACGATTCTCTCTGCTGGAGAGAGGATTATAAGTTTGAATTTCAGCCCGGACAAAGTGAAACTCAACAAAGAAAAGGGTTATGTCACTGTCTCTTATGAAGATTATGGTTACGTTAACCCCTTTGGTGCTCCAATGCTACCATCTCGCGGTGTTATTGTGCTTGTCCCTGCTACCGCTGCATATACCGGATACGAAGTTATGAACGTAAAAACAGTTTCTCTCGGAAAAGGATTTAATGTGATGCCCCAGCAAAAGCCTGTGCCCATTTCATTTAAAGTACCAGAAGAGTTTATAAAACCAGATGCAGAGGTATATTCAAAGAATGCATTTTATCCCGATAATGTAGTAAAATTTACTCATCTTGGTACTATGAGTGGTTTTAGACTTGCATCCTTCATAGTTTATCCAGTGATATATAATCCTGTCACAGGGGAGATAAAGGCTGTAACAAGTATTACCTTCAGGGTAAAATACGAAGAAGGTAAGCGTAATGTTAATCCAATTACTGTAAGGCAACTAAATACAGTAAGGGCTCAACTTCGTGCACTTGTTGTAAACCCTGAAGACATTGATGTATTCGCACCACCATTGAAAAACTAAAAACCCATTAAGGGGGGCTGTGCCCCCCTTTTTCATTTTTTGAAGTTTCCCTTTTAAACTTTAAAATTTAAATATGTTCAAGGATTTTGGCATACTTTTAATCTTATTGGGTGTAGTTTTATTCATAATGGGTGTTTTTCTCTTATTGATAGGCCACACTGGATTCAGAATGCCTCTCGATATTGTAATCAGGGGCAAAAATTTTGCAGTGTATATTCCTATTGGAACAAGTATACTTCTTTCCATTCTTTTAACCGTCTTGCTTTCTATGCTATTCAGGTCTAAATGAAGAAAATCGACTGGTACCTTATAAAAGAACACATAAATCCGTTTTTAGGCGGACTATTCACTTTTACAATACTCCTTTTATTGAATAGAGTTTATCAGTTGATGGACCTTATAATTCGCAAAGGGGTGCCCATACTCGCTGTTTTTAAGATATTTCTCTATTCACTTCCCTTCATTCTGGCAATGACCGTATCTATGGCGTTACTCATTGCTTCACTTGTTTCGTATGGAAAACTCGCACAGGATTTTGAAATAATGGCTTTTAAATCCCTTGGCATAAGCTTTCAAAGAACCTTGAGAGGCCCACTTTTGTTTTCATTCTTTGTGTTCCTGTTTATGTGCTGGTTCAACGATAGGGTTTTGCCGGAAGCAAATCACAGGGTGAAGAATTTGATTTTCAGTGTGTATGCCAAAAAGCCCGCTGTTAGAGTTGAAGAGGGAGTTTTTACTACCATCAACAATTATCTTGTTTATGTTGAAAAAAAGGATGAGAAAACCGGGACACTTAAAGGTGTGAAAATTGTGGAAACCTTGAAAAACAGGCAGAATGTTAGGACAATAGTTGCAAAGAGCGGGAACCTGAGTTCCATAGGTGATAGTGTAATTACATTTGTACTTAACAATGGGGTTATATACGAATCCCTTGGGGAGAGAAATGAAGATTTCAGGGAGATTCGCTTTAAAAAGCAGGTTCTTAAAATAAAGGTTGACACAGAACTCCGAGAAAAAGATAGAAAATACAGGACAGAAAGAGAAATGACAACGAAAATGCTTATTGCTGCTATGAAGGAGAAGGACAGGGAAATAAGAGAAACCGACCCAAGAGATACTGTGCGCATCAGGATTCTTAAAAGGTTGAAAAACAGGTATCTTGTTGAGATACATAAGAAGTTTTCTTTGCCTTTTGCAGGAATAGTGTTTATTATACTCGGTGCCGCAATAGCAACATTGACGAAAAAGGGCGGATATGGAGCAGCCTTTGGTTTTTCGTTCCTCGTTTTCACAATATACTATATTTTTCTAATAGGTGGGGAGGAGCTCGCAAGAAGAGGGTATGTTCCACCATTTATTGCAATGTGGTTTCCTGATTTTCTTACAGGTATAGTTGGATATATTTTGGCAAGGAGGTGTGAAGGATGAATATTTTTCTTGTTATATTATTTTTTAGCATGTCATTAGAGGTGCCTGATTCTGTCTTTAATCCTCGAAATGCCCTTCGTGTTAAAACTCCAGAATGGGTATTTCCTGAAGTTCAGAAAAATTCAAATTTTATGGAACTCGGGTATTCACCTCTATTTAAGTTAAGATATAGCAACTTTAGTCTCGGAGTCTTGGAGGAATATGACTATGATAAATTTTACAGGTTAAAAAATAAGTACTTCTTTGCTTCCCGATATTTCGCAATATCCCATAATGCAAGTGGTATGTGGCGTTCTGAGAATAATGCATTCTTTATTGTTCAGGATACACTTGATGTATTTTTCTCCTATGGGAGGTTCATTCCTGACCTTAGTTTACTGCCTTACATAATCTATATAAAACGTGATAGTTCTTATAATCTGAAAAAGCATATGGAAACCAATTTCTCAGTCACCTATTCAAGTCCGGAAGGTATTATATTCTTTGCCACTTTACAAAACTCCAACATGTTTGAGAAAAAAGAGTTAGTAACCCTTATGGGGGGAGGGGTAGGCATTATGAATCCGCGAAAGTTTGTGGCAATTGGACTTTATAGCAACCTTGTACCGGAGATTGCCATAAGAGCCCTTCTCCCTGGTGGTACCTATTTTGACCTTCACTATAAATATAGCACTCGTGAGCTATATCCCTTCAGATATCTGTATCCAGCATACTCCTTTGTGGATACACTACCCTATGTTATGGGAAAGGATTTTAACTTATTACTTGAGAAATCTCCCTATATGTTTAGTGTGGACTATTTTGTACCAGATTCTATATACTCAAGAACTTTATATGCAAAGTTTACTTTTGAGAAAAGTTTTGGGGGATTCTCTTATGAGTATTATAAGGTTTTGGGCTCTGGTATAGTTCTTTTAGGACCTTCTGGGTCAAATAATGTGGACATGCTATATTTGAGACTTTTCCCCCGTCCTCTTTCAAGAGGAGGTGCTTTTGCAAAGTTACCTCTAACAAGGCAAATCGTTGTAATCCCTGAAGTGGACATGATAAGGGATATGTGGAGCAGAAATACTGTTTATACCTTTTCACCAAGATTAAAGTATGAGAGGGGAAGAATAGAGGTATTTTTAGAAGTAATAAACCTCTACAATTATGGCGAGATAAGAGGTATCCAGCCAAAAGACGGTATCTTAGTTGGGTTTTTTAACAAAAGGAGGTTTAGAATTGGAGCAAAGTACAGTTTCTAAAAAATCAGGGTATGTAAGTATTATTGGAAAGCCAAATGTAGGAAAATCAACGCTTTTAAATAGACTAATAGGGGTTAAAATAGCCGCCATGTCACCAAAACCGCAGACCACAAGGCATAGAATTCTTGGAATTCTTACACGTGAAAATGCGCAGATTCTATTTTTAGATACACCGGGTATCATAACAAAACCAAAACACGAATTACATAAGAGAATGTTAAAAAATGCCGTGGATTCTGCCCAGGAGGCTGATGTAATACTCTTTATGACCGACCCTTATGGTCCTGATGAACTCGATAATTATGTTATAGAATTGCTAAAAGATATTAAAAAGCCAGTTATATGCGCTATAAATAAGGTGGATGCAGTAGAAAAAACAGGTCTCCTCCCTCTTATAGAGACCTATAACAAAATGTACCCATTCAAGGAGATATTTCCAATCAGCGTAACCATGGGAATAAATATTGAGGAACTTCTGGATGCAATTGTAAAGTATCTACCGGAGGGAGAATTTTACTACCCGGAGGATGCAACCACAGATAAGAATGAGAGATTTATGGTTGAGGAAATTATTAGAGAGAAATTATACAACCTCTATGGAGAGGAAATACCCTATGCAACTGCTGTAAAAGTAGATGAGTTTATTGAGAAGGATGAAAGACATGGAGGAGTTGATTATATAAGGGTGATTATTTATGTTGAGAAGGAAAGTCAAAAACCCATAATAATAGGAAAAGGTGGCTTGAAAATTAAAAAACTTGGGACATACGCGAGAAAGGAGATAGAGGCTTTTTTAGGGAGGAAGGTGTTTCTCGAATTATGGGTAAAAGTACATGAAAAGTGGAGAAAGGACAGACAGTTTCTTGATAGACTATCGGTATGAGGTTAAAATAAGTTTATGGTAGGTGGACTTTTATTTGCTTTCGCTGTATTACTCCTTGTACTCCTTGGGTATCTTTCAGAGATTGAAAACCAGAGATTTTTCTTTAAACTCGGGATTGGTTTCTCGCTTGGAGGATTTATAATCACTTTGCTTTCTCTCCTGTCGTTCAGCAATCTGAATCCTTCATCAAACCTCGGAGGTGTCCTTGGGTACAGGATAGCACATTTGCTACTTAAATCACTTGGTTCGGTACTTACCTATTACTTTGTTATTTCGTTTACAATTTTACTTTCTTACATGCTCGTAAAACATATAGAAAAATCCGTGCTTTTTAAAATAGGCTCTTCCTTTTTGTTTCTGCTTTTTATAAGTTTGCTTTTTCCCAGAAATCTGCAGGGAGACCTATCTTTTGTTTTGTACAAATTCTTAAGAAAATGGGTGGGGCGTGGTGGAGTTATAACACTCGCTTTTTTGCTTGCCTTTATATCCCTTTATCCTGGTTTTTATAAGGAACTTAAAACCTTGTTTTCAAAGAATAAGCGCGAAGTTGATGGAAAAGATAATCTCACAGAAGATAAGGAAGACAAAACTATTATTGATGATTCTTTCCCTTATGAAATTGAAAATAACCCGGTAAGAGATACAAAGCCTCGTAAGAAGGCAGAGAGAAGAGTAACACAAAAATACAGGGAAAAGAAGCAGAGCGAAGATGAAAGCCAGGAAGAGGTATTCATTAAGAACGAGGAAAAGAAGGACAAAGAGGACAGACTACCTCCACCTGGTTTTGAGGTTTCCCATGAAGCCCTTTTAGGCCTTCTCAACAGACCCCCATTACTTGACACAGAGGTTGACAGAAAGGAACTTGAGGAAAAAGCAAGGCTCATAGAGGAGAAACTCGCAGAATTTAAGGTAAGAGGGAAAATCGTTGATTACTATCCGGGTCCTGTAGTAACAAGGTATGAGTTTGAGCCTGCTCCTGGTATAAAACTCTCCAGAATCGTTTCCCTCTCGGATGACCTTGCTCTGCGTATGAAGGTTGAGAAAATAAGAATTGTGGCTCCGCTTCCGGGAAAGGGCTTAATCGGTATTGAAGTACCCAATAAAAAGAGAAGAACAGTTTATCTCTCTGAGCTTGTATCCACGGACGAGTTCAAGAAATTAAAATCAAAACTTGCTTTTGCACTCGGTGTGGATACAGCAGGGTATGCTTTCTATGCAGACCTTGCCAGGATGCCTCATCTACTTATAGCAGGTGCTACAGGAAGTGGTAAGTCTGTATCCATAAACACAATTATTACCAGTATTTTATTCAGAGCATCTCCAGAAGAGGTTAGATTTCTGATGATAGACCCTAAGAGAATTGAACTCTCTTTTTATGATGGAATTCCACATCTCCTTGCCCCTGTAGTAAAGGACAGAGCAATTGCAGGTGAAATACTCAAAAGGGCTGTTGATTGGATGGATTTAAGATACAGACATTTTGCAAAGGACGGAGTTAAGGATATAGAGAGCCATAACAGAAAAGCAAAGGAGAGGGGAGAGGAAACTCTTCCCTACATTGTTATAATAATTGATGAGTTTGCCGACCTTATGCTAACCCTTGGTAAGCAGATAGAAGAACCTCTTGCAAGACTGGCACAGATGGCAAGGGCTGTTGGAATCCACCTCGTTGTTGCAACACAGAGACCCTCTGTTGATGTTATTACAGGGACAATAAAGGCCAATTTCCCTGTAAGGATAGCCTTTAAAGTTGCGTCACGCATTGATTCAAGGACTATTCTGGATGAAATAGGAGCAGAGAAACTACTTGGTAAGGGAGATATGCTCTTTATACCTCCGGGTTCTTCTGAGCCAGTGAGACTACATGGTCCGTATATTTCAGAAGATGAAACTCAGAAAATTGCCCGTACTTTGAGTAAGAAATACCTTACCACAAGGCTTAAAGAGTATTTTGGAACTAAAGCAAAAGAACTTGCCGATTGGGTGGTTGACAATGGACTTATCCTGCCTTTCGTAAGGCTTGATGAACCAGGACTTGAGGAACTTGCAGTCAAAGTAGCAGAGTATATTTCAGATAGGGCAGGTATAGAGTATAATGAAGCAATGGCCATTATTAGAGAGATAAGAGAGGGGTATTACATGCCCATTCAGGAAATGGAAGAGTTACCAATGGATATTACCCCGGGTGTTGATTCTGCGGGTGAGGTGGAAGGAGAGTTTGATGATATGCTTGAGGATGCTGCAAAAACCGTGTATTATGACGGTAAAGCCTCTGCTACTTTGTTGCAGAGAAAATTAAAGATAGGTTTTGCAAGGGCTGCACGTATTATTGACCAATTGGAACAACTTGAAATAGTAGGACCACCTGATGGTTCCAAACCAAGGAAATTGCTTGTTCAAAGTATGGAGGAACTTGAAGAAAAATTGAAGAGAGCAAGGAGGGCATAATGGACAGAAAAGAGGTGCTCAAAAGAATAAAAGACGAAAATATTAAATTCATTGACCTGTGGTTTACTGATATACTTGGGGTAATTAAAAATATAACAATACCCGCTAAAGATGCAGAGAAAGCACTCTATGAGGGTATCTGGTTTGATGGCTCCTCTATAGAGGGTTTTGGAAGAATCTGTGAGAGTGATATGTATCTTGTTCCAGACCCTGAAACTTTTACCGTGTTACCCTTTCACGAGGATGAGTACAAAACAGCGAGACTGATTTCAGACGTATATTCCTCTGACTATGAGCCCTTTGCAGGGGACCCGAGATACATACTCAGAAAAATGCTGGCAAAAGCTGAAGAAATGGGTTTTGAATACAAGGTAGGCCCTGAGCTGGAGTTTTTTATATACAGAAGGAGAGAGGGAAGAGTTGAACCAATTTTAACTGATAAGGTTGGATATTTCGATCTTGGTGGAGATATTGCATTGACCATAAAGAAGGATATTATCAACGTACTTGCATCCATGGGAATACACGCTGAAACCACACATCATGAGGTGGCACCAGGACAGCACGAAGTAGACCTGCGATATAATAATGCTTTAAAGATTGCGGATGATATTATTACCACCAAGGCTATTATAAAGGAGATTGCTGAAAGAAAGGGGCTTTTTGCCACGTTTATGCCCAAGCCATTCTTTGGAGTGAACGGCTCTGGAATGCATGTACATCAGAGTCTTTTCAGTGGCGGGGAGAATGCCTTTTACGATGGAAATAATGAAGATGGACTTTCTGAGATTGCTTTAAAATTTATTTCTGGTCAGTTAAAGTATATAAAGGAGATAGTGGCTCTTACAAACCCTACTGTCAATTCCTACAAAAGGCTGGTTCCAGGTTATGAGGCTCCTACGTACATTTGCTGGGGAAGGATGAACCGTTCTGCTCTTATAAGGATACCACGTATAAATCCAGAAAGACCTACGAGTACAAGATGTGAACTCAGATGTCCTGACCCCTCAGCAAACCCCTATCTTGCTTTTGCTGCAATGCTTGGTGCGGGGTTAAAAGGCATAGAAGAGGATATAGAAATATTTGAGCCAGTTGAAGAAAATGTTTACGCCTCCGATATGAAACTTGATGAATTGCCAGGGTCTCTTCTTGAAGCCCTCGAGTATATGAAAAATAGTAAAGTTGCAAGGGAGATACTTGGAGATTACCTATTCCACAAGTATATTGATATAAAAGTGAAAGAGTGGAATGAATACAGAATACAGGTTACCGGTTGGGAAATTAATAAATACATAAATATTTACTGACATTGACTTTCTTTCAGGAATTTTGTTTTTCCTACGTTGTACGATTATTTATGTAAAGGAATATCTTAAGCAAAATTAACGCTGACGATATTTGATAAAATTGCTTGATTTTCACGGCTTTTACCTTGAACATCTCTCTATTTTGGATTAGACTTAAACTATTACATAGAAATTTACAAGGGGGTTGATATAATGTTCAAATATTTGAAAAAGATAGTATTACTATTGGTTTTTGTTGCGATTCTGCGTGCATCTGCCTTTGAGGCAGGCGCTGTATTTTTACTTATTTATCCTGGAGCAAAAGCGACTTCCATGGGGGGCGCCTTCTGTGCTGTTGCTGATGATGCCACTGCGCTCTATTATAATCCATCTGCAATAGCAGACAAAAAGGGATTTGAAATAACACTGATGCATTCTCCATGGCTCAGAGGACTTGCACCTGATATGTATTATGAATTTATTGGTGTCATGAGAGAACTTCCAGTTGGCACGGCTGGACTGAGTATAACATACGCTACTTATGGACTTTTTGAAGGGCAGGGACCTGACGGAGAGTATTATGGAGAGTGGAGACCATATGATGTAGCAGTAAATGCAGCATACGCCTATCCAGTAAATAACAGATTAAACGCTGGTATGAATGTGAAATTCATATATTCTTTTCTTGCCCCTGCTGAGATACTGAGAAAGGCTACAGGAATAGAAGGTGGCGGAAAGGGTGCTTCTTTTGCTGTAGGCGGTTCACTTTTATACAGGGCTTTTCACAGGCATAAGCAAATATCTCCAACAAAATGGTATGACTTTGAAACTACGCTGGGGCTTGCACTTGATAACTTTGGCCCTGGTATAAAATATTCATCTTCAACCAATGAAAGAGACCCACTTCCGTATTTAATGCGGATAGGTGTCGGTTTAAAACTCAAAGTTCCGTATCACAGTTTTGTAGTGGCAGCTGATGTGAACAAAATTCTTGTTGGAATTACAAATGATTATGAAACACAGGGGTTTAGTTATGTGTTAAGCGAAGCGTGGAAGCATGTGGGCTTTGAATATACCTTCTATGACCTTTTGAGTTTGAGAGTGGGGTATTTCCTGGACAGAGATGGTGCCAGAGAAGGTGTAACTTACGGGGCTGGTTTTCATATAGGGAATTTCAAACTTGATGTTTCAGATGACCACAATATATATAGTTTTGATCAGGGAGCGAACCTGAGATATGCTCTTACGTATTCTATGCCACTTGGTGTTCCAAAGAACTCCACACATCCACAAAAGAGGGGCAAAAATGTTGGGGAAAAGGGTAAGTAGTGTATTAGTAGTTTCTCTTTTCTTTATTTTATTGTCCTGTGCTCCAAAAAATTCTGACAGGACAGTTTTCTGGCATGCCATGGGTGGACCACTTGGAGAGGCTTTAACTCATATTGTGGACGGATACAACAGTACTGTTCCAGACTCACTTAAAATTGTGCAGGTTAATTTAGGAAACTATTCCACTTTATCGCAAAAGATAATGGGAGCGGTTGCTTCTTCACGTCCTCCCACATTCTCACAGGTGTACGAATCATGGACGTCAGAACTCCTTGATGCTGGTAAGATTGTTCCCATAGAAAAATACAAAGACATGTTACCAGATAGCATACTAAACGACATTTTCCCTCCCCTCATAAAAGATAACACATGGGATAACAAACTTGTAACTTTCCCTTTTAACAAAAGTGTTCCTGTGTACTACTATAACAAGGATATTTTCAGAGAATACGGCATTGATTCTTTCCCAAGAACATGGCAGGAATTCAGACGTGTTGCTAAAAAATTAACCATAGATAAGGATGGTGATGGTAAGCCGGATATATACGGGACAGCTTTTGTAATAGACGTCTGGATGTTTGCCACCCTTCTTTATCAAAGAGGCGGAAGACTCATAAAAGGGGATTCTGCTGTATTTGATTCAAAGGCTGGAGAATGGGCTCTTCAATACCTATATGACCTTGTTTACAAAGACAGTTGTGCGTATATTACTACTGGCTATAAGCATCAGGATGATTTTGCAGCAGGTAAGGTCGCAATGGTATGGGGTACAATCGTTTCTTATAGTTTCATGAAAGATAAAATAGATTTTGACCTGGGTGTGGCTCCCATACCAATGGATTCTGTTACAGGAGATAGTACGGTCATAGTATCGGGTACTAACGTTACGCTTTATAAAGAAGTACCTGAATGGCAGAGAAAGAATGCTGTAGAGTTTTTGAAGTATTTCCTTCGTCCTGAGGTACAGGCTTATTGGTCAATACACACAGGTTATTTGCCCCTTACAGAAAGTGCCTTTAATCAGCCGGAGATGAAGGAATTTTTCAGAAAAGTGCCAGGGATGGAACGGGCTATGAGACAGGTGGCTTACTGTGATTTTGAACCAAATAATCCCGCCTGGTTTACGGGAAGGAGATATCTGTCCACAGAAGGTCTGGAGTATGCATTGCGTGGAGTGTTACCTGTGGACAAGGCTCTCAAGAGAGCGGCAAGGATAATCAATCTTGAACTTAAAAGAAAGAGCAGAAAACATTGACAGTTCGTAAAAATATACTTATAAAATAGGAGGTACAGAGGCATGAGTAAAAAACTTACAAAAGAAGAATTAAAACATGACCCTATTGCAGAGGGAATAGAGAGGTTTATTAACAATCTATTGCATTTTAAACCGACTGAAAAACAGAAGAAGGTTGGAGGTGTTATAATTGCAGTACTGGTCTTACTTGGAATATACTATTATTCAACAAGGCCGAGATACAATTCCCAGGCACAACTAATGCTTATTCAGTCCGCGAGTCTTCTTTACGGTATGAATCCCCAGGATTCTAATGCAGTTCAGATAGAGAGTCTTTTGAAGGATATTATAAAAAGGTACAATGGAACTGTTTCCGCAAAGAGAGCACTTTATTATCTGGGTGTATATTACTTTAAGATGAAGCAGTACGATAAAGCAGAGGAGTATTTTAACAACTTCCTCGCACATGGAGTGAAAGACCCTCTTCTTGTCTCATCGTCTCTTGCGCATCTTGGTAGTATATATGTCGCAAAGGGTGATATGGAGAAGGCTTATGCGTCTTTAATTGAGGCCTCTAAAAAGGCCCCTTTGAAGACCATGAAAGCGTTTTATCTTTACAGAGCAGCAAAAATAAAGGAACGTGAAAAGGACTATAGTAATGCTTATGCTCTTTTAAAGAAAATCAAAAAAGAGTTTCCGGAGTTTTTACTTGAAAGACCTGGAGACATAGACAAAGAGATAGAGATTTTAAAAAATTTAATGGAGGTTAACAAAGGATAGTATGGATAGGTTTACTAAAGGAGCCAGGAAGGCTATAGATTATGCAAGGAAAGAAGCGGAGAAGTTGCTCCATACCTATGTGGGTACGGAGCACCTGCTCCTTGGCTTATTAAGGGTAGAGGATGGAATTGCTTATAGTATTTTGAGTTCACATAATGTGAATCTTGAAAAGGTCAGGAAACTTGTGCAAAGAGAACTTTCCGCAGGTAACATGTTTCCCCCTCTGAGCATTCAGGACCCATTACCCCTTAATAAAGAGGCGGCAAAGGTTATAACCAACGCTGAAGAAGAAGCAAGAAAACTGGGTAAGAGTTACATAGGGACAGAACATCTATTGCTCGGAATTCTCAGGGAGAAGGATTCGTTTACGAGTAGAATACTTGCTGGCTTTGACATCACCTATGAGAGCGTAATGGAGCAACTTATAAGTAGTGAGGAGTTTGGTGAGGCAGGTACCAAAGACAAGGCAAAGAAACTCAAAAACCTGGAGGCCTTTTCTCTTGACCTTACTCATCTTGCAAGAGAAGGGAAACTTGACCCGGTGATTGGAAGAGAAAGAGAAATAGAAAGGGTATTGCAAATACTTGCAAGAAGAAAGAAAAATAACCCGGTACTTATAGGTGAACCCGGTGTTGGTAAAACTGCTATTGTTGAGGGGATTGCCCAAAAGATAGCGAGGGGCGAGGTGCCTGATGCACTATTAGATAAAAGAATTCTGGCGCTTGACCTTGCTGCTGTTGTGGCTGGTACCAAATACAGAGGGCAGTTTGAGGAAAGGCTAAAGGCAATAGTGAATGAGGCTACACAGGCTAAAGAGGTTATCCTGTTTATTGATGAGATACACACTCTTTCAGGTGCAGGAGCAGCAGAAGGTGCACTGGATGCCTCCAATATATTGAAACCTGCCCTTGCAAGAGGGCTTTTGCAGGTAATAGGAGCCACTACTCTTGAGGATTACAGAAAGTATATTGAAAAGGATGGAGCGCTTGAGAGAAGGTTTCAGCCTATAATAGTTGATCCACCTACAGTGGAAGAAACCATAGAAATTTTGAAAGGGCTTAAAGAGAAGTATGAGCAGTTTCATGGTGTTAAATACTCTGATGCAGCCATAGAAGCAGCAGCCAGACTTTCAGATAGATACATTGTTGGAAGGTTTCTGCCTGATAAGGCTATTGACGTCCTTGATGAGGCGGGTGCAAAGCTTAAGCTTGGCTCTGTGGCTTCTGATGAGAAGCTTGAAGAGTGGAAGAAGGAACTGGAAACTGTTAGAAGGTATAAGGAACGCGCGGTGAAAAATCAGGAATACGAACTTGCAGCACATTACAGAGATAGGGAAAAGGAACTTAAGGTTTTAATTGCAGAGAGAAAGCGGAAGTTACATAAAGAAGGGAAGGCGCCTGTAGTAAAGAGAGAGCACATTGCCGAGATTATTTCTCTATGGACGGGGATTCCTGTAAGCAGACTCTCTCAGACTGAGCAGGAAAGATTGCTCCATATGGAAGAGGAATTGAAGAAGAGGGTGGTAGGCCAGGATGAGGCTATTAATGCTCTTGCAAAGGCAATCAGAAGGGCCAGAGCCGGAATAAAGGATCCGAGAAGACCAATTGGTTCCTTTATTTTCCTCGGTCCAACCGGTGTTGGTAAGACTGAAACAGCAAAAGCCCTTGCTGAATTCCTATTTGGAGATAGAGATGCACTTATTGAGGTGGATATGTCAGAATATATGGAGAAGTTTAATGTGTCCAAACTCATTGGTGCACCTCCTGGATATGTGGGATACGATGAAGGTGGCCAACTTACAGAAAAGGTAAGAAGAAAACCATATTCTGTGGTTCTCTTTGACGAGATTGAAAAGGCACATCCTGATGTATTTCATCTTCTTTTGCAGGTCCTTGAAGAGGGTGTTCTCACAGATAACTATGGCAGAAAGGTGAGTTTCAGAAATACAGTTATAATTTTCACGTCCAATATAGGCACCAAGTTTTTGAGAAAGCAAACCCAGCTCGGATTTAAAGAGCAGAAACTTGAGGTTAAGGATAAGTTCACAAGGGATTATCTCTTATCTGAACTTAAAAAGACGGCGCCACCGGAGTTTTTGAACAGGATAGATGAAGTTATTATCTTCCGCTCTCTGTCAAAAGAATCACTCAAAAAGATTATAGATATACTCCTTGAAGACCTAAAGAGCAGGTTGAGAGACAGGAAGATAGAGTTTTCCCTTACTGAAGAGGCAAAGGATTTCCTTGTTGAACGTGGATACGATGAGGAGTATGGAGCAAGGCCTTTGAGAAGGGTGTTGAGAAAATATATAGAGGAGCCTCTTTCAGAAGCCATATTAAGAGGAGAGATTAAGGAAGGGGCTAACGTTGTTGCAGATGTCAGGGAAGAGGCCATTGTGTTTGATAAAGTAAAATCCATAGAAGCATCCCAGCAAAAGGACTGAGCAAATGTATCTTTTACTCCTTTTTTCCTTCATTGTGAGAAGTGTAACTTTTCAGGGGAATGTCTGTAATCGCACAGAGTTCTATCGTTCATTTACAGGACTCAGGGAAGGCGTAGATATTTCTTATCCGGAAATTGATAAGGCTGTAAAAAGTCTTATATCACACAATTTTGCATCTCAGGTTCTGGTAAAGGTAAATAAATTTAACGATACTGTGGACATATTCTTTAGGGTGTACGAAAATCCACGAGTGGATAGCATTATCTTCGAAGGCACCAAAAAACTGAAACCTCAGGATATAATGAAGGATAAGAAGAAGACAGAAGGGACCGGAGAAAATACTGAGGAAAAGGTTGTGGCTCGGTTTCCATTGAGAAGAGGAGACCCCGTATCGGATGCTCTTTTGATGGATGCAGTGTCCTTTATCAAAGATAGATACACGGAAAAGGGATATCCATATGCTGAGGTTACTTACAGTTATAAAGACAGAAAAGGGTGCATTACAGATGTTGTTTTCCACGTTAAAGAGGGGCCGAAGGCGAGGATTAAAAAAGTAGAAATATTTGGTAATAAAGCATTTCCTGATAAAAAACTCATAGGAAAAATGAAGAACAAGCCACGAGGCTTTTTGCGCTCTGGTAAACTGAAGAGGGAAGAATTAAAAAGTGACATGGAAAGAATAGAGGAGTATTACAAGAACAGAGGTTATATGAATGCGAAAGTAGATTCCTTCAGAGTGGATAGGAAAGGGAAGGATATCATCATTCGTATTTACATAACTGAAGGGAAAAAGTATGTTGCAGGTTCTGTGCGTTTTACAGGCAATAAGGTCGTTGACACAAGGTTACTACATGCACTCTGGGTTATGAGAAAAGGAAGGGTTTATTCACTCAAAAGAATTAGAAAGAGCCTTGAAAATATTCAGGGGTTTTATGCCGATTCGGGATATATTTACGCCTCCTTGATTCCTCAGGATAGTATCGTCAGAGATACTGTGAACTTTATAGTGTATGTGAATGAAGGAATACGGGTAAGAGTGAGGAAGGTTAATATAGAGGGCAACACAAAGACCTATGATGAGGTCATAAGAAGAGAGTTGTATTTATTCCCCGGAGAGTACTTCTCAAGAAAAATGGCAATTCGTTCACAGCGTAATTTATATTACCTCAATTATTTCAGTAATGTGATGATGGATTTCAATAACACGCAGGATTCGTCCCAGATAGACGTTACTTTCAAGGTGGAGGAAAAATCAACCGGGCAACTTGGCCTTGGTGCTACCTATTCGGAAATTGATGGCCTTTCTTTTTATTTCCAGATACAGGAACCCAACTTCATGGGAAGGGGGCAGACTGTTGGGGGGATAGTAGAGTATGGAGCAAATAGAAGAAACATCTCATTGAATTATACTGTACCATGGATAGGTGGTAAAAGACGGTCGTTCTCTGGTTCAATTTTTTATACAACCAGATACCTTCCTAACTATACGGAGCAAAAAGAAGGTTTCTCCGTTGGATATAGAGAGCGAATAGTAAGCGATTATAACTATATTGGTTATGGATACTCTCTTGATAAAACGAGGCTTTACGATATACCGGATGAACTCAAAAGCCTTCCAGAATACAGTGAATGGACCGGGGGCAAACCAACAGTTACTTCTGCTATTAGTCTTTCATTCACGAGGGATACAAGAGATAGATCTTTCAATGCTATGAGTGGAGAGAGGACGTCAATAAATTTGAAACTTGCAGGTGGACCACTATTTGGAGATGCAAATTTTGGAAAGGTAACAGTTGAGAGGTCACAACTTTTTAACTATAAGAAGAAGGTGATTCTGGCATTAAGAGGATTTACTGGAAGCGTTGTAGGACTTAAAGACGCAAATGATGTGCCGTTTTACGAGAGATTTTTCCTTGGTGATGTGGGAGCCTATGGTCTTAGAGGATATGAACTAAGAAGCGTAGGTCCATACGAGAATGGATACAACGTTGGCGGCAGGGTATTTATGATAGGTACTGTGGAACTCAGGTATAGGTTTAGTGAAAGCATGTATGGGCTTTTGTTCTTTGATGCAGGGAATGCCTGGAAGAACTCTTCCTACATGAGGCCTCTTGTTTTGAAAAAAGGTGCTGGCATAGGTGTAAGAATGGAAATGCCTATGCTGGGTATTGTGGGATTTGACCTTGCTTACGGATTTGATAATAATGGAGGCAAGTGGGTACCGCATATTCAGTTTGGTACACAATTCTAATTTTTAAAGGAGGCTTGTATGGAAAGAGGCAAAAAAGACATTGCAGTATGTTTCCCATTCAAAAAAGAAGATATAGAAGATTTTAAACGCAATGTAAAAGAGGCTCTTTCACATGAAAGGGTTAGAGACATTCTCCTTGCGGGTCACAGTGAAAATGAGACCTATAAAGGTGTAGAGTCTTTTATTAACACACTTTCAGATGATGAACGCTCAAGGATTCATCTTTTCACCCAGAAGCGGATAGGGAGTAAAAGGCCTGGAAAGGGCGATGGAATGAATACCGCTATAAAATACTTCGTTGAAAATACACGTTCAAGGTTTTTGCATTTCTATGATGCTGATATAAAGTCTTTCGATAGGACATGGATAGACAGGGTGCAAAAGAGACTTGATGAGGGATTTGATGTGGCGAGGTGTTTTTTCCCGAGGGCCTATACAGATGCAATGGTTACGTGGAACATTACCCGTACAGGATTTGCCTACACATGGCCTGATACGATTCTTCCTGACATAGAACAGCCACTTGGAGGCGAACTTGGTATAAGAAGGGAAGTAGCAGAGAAATTATCTATGGATGAACTTGTACTTGACGCAAGTGATTGGTCTATAGACACGGCATTGACCATTGCATTTGCAAGATACAATGTGAAGCTGTATGAAGTGTATATCAAAGAGGGCAAGCACCACAAACTATATGGGAAACTCAGTGACCTTGAGACAATGGCGGTTGAATGTTTTAATGTAATTAAAGAGAACAGAAGACTTGTAATAGATACCAGTCACATGGTGTATGAAAAGGATAAAATAGAATCTGTGCCTGAGGAATACAAAAAACGTATAGCATTTGATATTGACGGAAGCATAAAAGAGTTTAAGAGTGGTTGGACAGATGAGATGAAGAGCATAGTAAAAGAGTATTTGCCCAAAGACGTTAGCCTGAAAGTGCTTGATGCGGTAGAGGATGGCAACTATGACTTTATGGATACTAATATGTGGTACGATGTTTATGATGCTCTTATGAAGCATTTTGATATAAAAAAACAGGCCTGGAGACGTGTTCTCTTTAAACTGTGGGTGTTGAGAGTATTAAATCATGCAAAACTCGCTTTAAAAGACCCGGATGAATCCCTCAAGTCCCTGCAGGAGATGGTAGAATTATTTCGCAAAAAGCGACTTTCCAGGGTTTAGATTTATATTCTTGGGATTGCCACAACCCCTGCGGAATTGGGACCTGTGTAGGCACCAATTACAGGTGATGCCCATGTCTTAATTGAAGTGTGAACATTGAACCTGTTTAAAGCAAACTCTTCCAGTCTTTTCAAGCCTTCCTCAAATGCAAAGTGTGTGAATCCGAAGTCGTATTCCCAGTTCTTTTTGAGAGTTTCGTCAAGGATTGCACACATTTTGTCAATTGCCTTATCAATCCCCCTTATTTTATCCTGTGCGTAGAGTGCTCCTTTTTCATCAAAGGTAAGTATGGGCTTTATTTTAAGGTAGGTGCCAATAGCACCACTTATTTTTCCGATTTTGCCTCTTTTAATAAGTGCCTTGAGGTCTCCGACAACGAGAAGATACTTTGAATAGGATACGAGTTTGTTAAGATAGGAGACTATCTCTTTGAGTGTGTAGCCTTCCTCTGCTTTTTCTCTTGCTCTGAGTGCAAGGAGCGTTTCTCCGAGTGATGCCATTCTTGAATCAAATACGTATATGTTTTCCATTCTATCACCGAAACTTTTCTGTGCTAACTGGGCTGCACCAAATGTGCCGGATAGTTTCGATGAAAGGGTTATAACAATTACGTTTTTGTATTTTTCAAAGGCTCTTTCTATAGCCTGTTTGAAATCATTGGGTGCAGGCTGGGAGGTTTTAATATCGTGTTTACCCTCAAGAATCATACGAGTTATTTCTTCTCTTGTAATATCAATCCCTTCTTTATATGGTGTACCATTAATAAAAACCGTGAGTGGAACGATGTATATGTCGTGTTCATGGGCGAGGTCAATGGGAAAATCGGATGCAGAGTCTACCACAATTCCAAGCTCCTTTTTCTGAGCCATTTGATTCATCTCTATCATATCGTCTATCTTCTTTTTGAGGATTTTCCCCTCTTTCCTGAGAGTTTCAAACACCTTATCTGGCCAGTTTGTATGAACATGAATATGGAATAGTTTCCCTGCTCCCATTACTATTAGGGAGCTACCAAGTG
The DNA here is from genome assembly GCA_027038175.1 of Caldifarciminota bacterium. Taxonomy (GTDB): domain Bacteria; phylum Hydrothermota; class Hydrothermia; order UBA1063; family CAJXJZ01; genus CAJXJZ01. The sequence continues at coordinate 32,822 of JALVYB010000059.1, forward strand.
CTGCAAGAAGTAGTTTTAATTTTTTCTGGGAAAGGCCCTCACCTTCCAGAACAGCCTCTGTGCAGTATCGTTCTTTTATTTCTTCCTGTTCGATGTAGTCGCTTTTCCTCTGCTCATCTTCAAAGTCAATATCTGGCATTTCGTAGTGGCCTTCCTTGAAATACCGATAAAGGCCTTCAATCAATAAAAAATATCCGAATGCACCCGCGTCTATAACTTCTTTCCCCTTGAGTTTAAGCATGGCTTCCTTGGTCTTCTCAAGAGAATTCTTTGTCTCGTGGTACACATGTTCAAGAAGTTTTACAAAGTCATTATGCTTCCGGGCAGCTTGCATTGCAGCCTTTGCAGAATCTTTCATCACTGTGAGTATGGTTCCCTCAACAGGGTTTTCTATGGCTTTGTAAGTATTATCCACAGCCCGGTTAAGAGCCTCTGCAAACTCTTTTGCACTGAGCGTTTCTTTGCCTTTGATTGCTTCCTGAAATTCTATGAAAAACTGGGAGAGTATTACCCCTGAGTTACCTTTTGCCTCCAGAACAAGTGCCTCTGCAAATCGTTTAACAACTTCACATAATTTGAGTTGTTCTCCCGCTTCAATGAGAGCCGGAGCAGCTCCTCTGAGTGTATGGGAAAGGTTGGAACCAGTATCACCGTCTGGAACAGGAAAAACGTTTATTGAGTTAAGATATTCTCTTTTTTTAAGCAAATTTGCTATGGCTGTCAGTATTCCTTTTGAGAAATCCGAACCTTTCAAAAACTTTTTCATATCAGACATGACTATATTCTAAATTGAAATCCTTGACTGGTCAAAGAAGTGGTTTTATTATGATGTAACTATGAGAAAATGGGTAGAACTTTTGTCCATTATTCCTGAACTCAGGTATCCTGAACTTTTAGGACATGGTTACAGGGTGGCTGAGTATACAAAGAAGGTTGCGCAGGCGATGGGAGTATACAGCGAGGAACTTTATTATGTTGCTTTTCTGCATGATGTGGGAAAGATTATTATTCCTGAGATGATTCTAACAAAGCCACGACATCTTGAGAATGAGGAGATAGCCATAATGAAAGAGCATCCCGTTTATAGTGAGAAGTTAATAGGGAGAATAGATGCTCTGAGAAGTTATGCACAGTGGGCAAGATGGCATCATGAGTATGTAAATGGAAAGGGATACCCGGATGGGATTCCATCGCTTTCATTACCTCTTGAGGTTAGAATTCTTGCTGTTTGTAATGCCTATGCCGCACTAACTGAGGCAAGGCCCTATAGAAAGGCATTTACCTCAAAAGAGGCCAAAAATGAACTTAAAAAGGATGCCGGTAAGAAGTGGGACAAAGAGGTTGTTGATGTCGTAGCAAAAGTGTTAAAACCCATAAAGTTTGATACAACCGAGTATGAAGATATTATAAGACAGGAAAAGAGGTTGTATGCTCCTATAATGCGTCTTCAGGCTATATACAGAATTGGAGAAGAGATAAAGAGTCTCTCTGATGTTGATAATTTCTTTAGGAGGGTTCTTTTCATCATAAAGGATGTTTTGAGGATAGAGGGTAAATATTTTTTGCTTGTACCTGAAGGAAATGCTCTTAAAGTTGTGGCCCAGGTTGGAGCAAATGAGAGTGTGGTGGGTCTTAAAATGCCTCCTGATAAAGGACTCTCGACTTATGCCTACAAACATAGAGTTCCGGTTATAGTAAATGATGTTACAGCTGATGATAGATTCTACCCAACTCCTGGTGAAGTGGTAAAATCGGAAATTGCCATCCCGGTAATATTCCGCAACAAGGTGGTAGGAGTAATCGATATAGAATCCATTGAGAAGGACTCATTTACCATGTATGATAGACAGTTTATTGAAGCAGTTGCGGGTACTATTGCTCCGGTTTTGCAGGCAGCAGAAGTGATGCTAAGGCTCAAAGAACTTGCATTTACGGACAGTCTCACAGGAGCATATACCTTTGCTTATCTTGAAAATGAGTTTGATAGGCTTGTGTCCACGGCAGAGAGAGATGGCAGAAAATTTGCATTGGTGTTCGTTGACCTCGACTCTTTAAAACGTGTTAATGACACAATGGGACATCTCTATGGGGATAAACTTCTTCAACTTCTTGTCGAAGTTTTCAAGAAAAATTTGAGGAAATCAGATTTTATCACCAGGTATGGAGGAGATGAATTTATAGTTATCCTCTGGGGCTCAGAAAGGGAGGAGGCAATTAGCATTATTGAGAGAATAAAGAAAGTATTTGAAGAGGAGAGTTTGAGCAGAGTAGGAGGAGATAAAGATAAACCTCATTCATTCTCTTATGGAGTTGCTATATTCCCTGACCAGGGTAAAAAACTTACCAAACTCATTAAAGAGGCAGATAGTGAAATGTACAAGTTTAAAGCCTTAAGAAAAGGCCTTCTCTGAGGTTAATTTAAAAAACACCTGTTTTCCTTTAATATAAAAACACCTAACGGGAGGATTATTATGGATAAAAAACCACGTATTTTGTTCGTAGACGATGAGGATAACATAAGGCTTCTGTACAAAACCGCTTTTGAGAAAGAAGGTTACGAGGTCCTTCTGGCGAAAAGTGGAGAGGAAGCACTGGAAATACTGGAAAAAGATAAAGATATAGACCTCATTGTCCTGGATATAAAGATGAAAGGAATGTCAGGACTTGATACTTTGCAGAAAATAGTGAAGGAAGAACTGAAGATCCCGGTAATTTTGAGTACTGCGTATGTCTCCTATCAGGAGGATTATATGTCCTGGTTTGCTGATGCCTATGTTGTGAAACAGGCAGACCTTACAGAACTCAAAAACGAAATAAAGAGACTTCTTTCGGAGAGGAAAAAATGAAAGCATTTATTATGGCAGGAGGGTTTGGTACGAGGATACGTCCTCTTACCGTGAATATTCCAAAGCCCATGCTGCCACTTGTATCAAGACCAATACTTGAACACATAGTGCGCCTCTTAAAAAACAATGGCATTACCGATATGGTAATGCTTTTATATTACCATCCTGAGTACATAAAGAATTTTTTCGGAGATGGCAGTGATTTTGGCGTAAGAATAAACTATGTGATTCCCAACAAAGACCTTGGAACGGCAGGTGCTGTTAGATATGCAAGGGATAGGTTTAGAGATGACCGATATTTGATTATAAGCGGTGATTTGCTTACGGATTTCGAGTTAAGGGAAGTTTTGAAATTCCATATTGATAAAAAAGCAGATGTAACCATTGGGCTTACGAGGGTAGATAATCCTCTTCAGTTTGGCATAGTTATTACTGACGAAGAGGGTCGAATAGTAAAGTTTCTTGAAAAACCCACATGGGGAGAGGTTTTTTCGGATACAATAAACACCGGAATATATATTCTTGAGGATAGTGTGATTGAGGAGATTCCTGTGGACACAGAATACGATTTTTCAAAGAACCTTTATCCAAAACTTCTTGAAGAGAAGAAAAGGTTATACGGCTATATATCAGATGGCTACTGGAAGGATATAGGTGACCCGGATTCCTACAGACAGGCAAATTATGACGTTTTAAACGGCCTTGTTAATATAGAAGTTCCGGGTAAGAAACTTGACCTTGTGGGAAGAGACGTTAGAATAGGCGAGGATGTTGTTCTTGAAAAGAATATAAACTTTCAGGGAACAATTATCATAGGTAACAACACCAGAATAGGTAAGAATTGCAAAATAAGGCTGTCTATTATTGGCAATAACTGTATTATCGAAGATGGGGTGACTCTTGATGGGGCAATTTTATGGGATAATGTATATGTTAAAAAGGGCAGTAAGATAGACCATGCTGTTTTAATGAACGGGGTTTTTGTTGATGAAAAGGTTGAGGTAAAGGAAGGGGCTATTGTTGGCGATGAATGCAGAGTAGGAAGAGAGGCAATAATAAAGGAAGGTATAAAAATATGGCCAGGCAAGAAAATAGAGCAGGGGTCAGTAGTCTCTTCCAACCTTGTATGGGGGGAAAAATGGAAGAAATCCCTGTTTCAGGGGTCTTTTATTAAAGGACTTACCAATATAGAGCTTACTCCTGAGATGGCCACGAAAC
>JALVYB010000060.1 GCA_027038175.1 Caldifarciminota bacterium
GCCACTTGGAAAGCTGCTCATATTATCCTGCATTACTATAGTGCTTCCCTGCAGGATCCCTATTGCAAGAAAGATACTCAACAGATTCATAGAAAACCTCCCTTTTGCCATTTTATATAACAATTTTTGTGCCAGTGGGAAATGGCACTGTCGCAATAACCAACAGCACCTCCCTAATTAACATAAAGCACTGAGTATCAGGCTTTTATCAAAAAAGTTATAGTAAAGGGGATAATCCACTCGGTGTCGAAAATTTGAACACATATATTCCTCAATTTGTAACTTGTTGATTTACAAAGGGTAATATTGTATTATTTCTTGAATGATTTGGGTATTGTGATGCCGTATTTTTTGATTTTCGACAGCAGGGTGGTTCTTGCAACCCCAAGCCTCTTGGCTGCCTGTTTTTCATTCCACCCCATCTCTTCAAGCGTCTCAAGGATTATATTTCTCTCAAAATCCTCCACCATTGCCTTTAAATTCGTTCCCTGCATGAGTTTTTTCTTTATTCTATCAGACAGATGTCTGAACTGTAATTTTTCTCCATCATTACAGAATGCCACTGCTCTTTCTATCTCATGCTCAAGTTCCCTTATATTGCCAGGCCATTTGTATAGCATAAAAGCATCCATAACCTTTTTGCTAACTCCAGGTATTCGCTTTCCCATTTTTATGGCCGCTCTTTTAACGAAATAATCAACAAGGAGCGGAATGTCGGTCTTTCTTTCCCACAAAGGCGGAAGTTCTATTGTTATACCGGCAAGACGGAAAAAGAGGTCTTTTCTAAACTTTCCCTCTCTAATCATCTTTTCAAGGCTCATATTTGATGCTGCAATTATTCTTATATCCACCTGAATGGGCTCTGTTCCGCCAACTCTCCTTATTGTCTTTTCCTCAAGAACTCTGAGCAGTTTCGCCTGCATGGCAAGAGAAGTTGCTTCTACTTCGTCAAGAAAAATAGTGCCACCATGTGCTATTTCAAACAGTCCTCTTTTTCTCGATATAGCACCTGTAAATGCACCTCTTTCATGACCAAACAACTCTGATTCAAGCAGAGTTTCTGGGATAGCGCCACAGTCTATTACTATAAATGGTGCAAGCCTTCTTGCGGAAAGTTCGTGTATTTTTCTTGCAACAAGTTCCTTTCCAGTTCCGGTCTCACCAAGAATCAAAACCGGCAAATCATTCTGTGCAGCAACCAAAATAGCGTCCTTCACTCTCTTAATGGCTTTGGAATTACCTATTATCTCCTTCTCTCCCACTATAACCTTTGCTTTCCTTCCCACATCAGAGGTTAAATACCCTTTTCCACCTTCGCGAGAGCGTTTAAGTGATTGTTCTGCCTTAATAAAAATCTCTTCCACATCCTTGAAATTCTCCATCTTGCTTGACGTCACCCCTATATTCACATCTATATCTATACTCTTACCCATAACGTGAAAAGTCTGAAATTTCATAGTGGAACGGAGTCTATCAGCAAAGGTCTTTATCCCTTCTGTACCGGTATGAGGCATCAAAATTGCAAAAGTAGAAGTTGAGTATCTCGCCAGAAGGTCACTCCTTCTCAAAACCTTCTTAAGAACTTCTCCCACCTTTACAACGAGTTTCTCTGCAAATTGAACTCCATACGTACTTACAATTTCCTCGTATCCCGCAATTTCTACAAGTGCAAGTGAGAAATCCTCTTCATATCTGTAAAACCTGTGCAATTGTTCATCAGTTCTTAACTTGAGGTACTGAAAATTGGGTAGACCGGTTAAAGGGTCCTGATATACGGATTCTTTAATTATATAATAGTCAAGGAGTTGTGGCAAAAACGATAGAAGCGTTTTAAAATCACTCTTACGTAATGCCCTCTGGTTATCAATGACGAGGACAGCAGTAACAAAACCAACACCCTTAATTGGGATTAAAACATCAGTTCCAATTTCCAGCTGTTCATAGAGATGTTCCGAAATATGACGAAATTTGTTTAACTCTGCTTCATCGTAACCCTGGGAAACTTCAAGTCTTATTGAACCATTTGGTTTTAGAATAAATACCGCAACCTTTTTCGTCAGCGACCGCTCCACAAGGAACTTTATGACAGAGTGTGCCAGATCTTCGACATCTCTAAATTCAGAGAACTTTTCAAGCAATTCGACAGGAAGGTCGCTCATGTCAATATATTAACTCCTAATTTTTGAACATTCAAGAGGGGGGTGTTATAATTTTCGACATAGAGGAGGAGAAAATGCTTAAAAGAACGCCATTTTACGAGTTCCACAAAGAACTGGGTGCAAAGATGGTTGACTTTGCAGGGTTTGAAATGCCCATACAATACAAAGAAGGAATCGTCAAAGAACACCGCTGGGTAAGGGAAAAAGCAGGGATATTTGATGTTTCGCACATGGGTGAGATTGAAATAAAAGGTTCTGATGCTCTAAAATTCGTGAACTATGTTACAAGTAATGATGCTTCAAAACTTGAAGTTATGCAGGTGCAGTACTCCACATTCCCAACCGATAAAGGCACCATAGTGGACGATCTCTTAGTTTACAGGCTTTCCGAAAACCATTTCCTGCTTGTGGTAAATGCTGCAAATATTGAAAAAGACTATAACTGGATAGTCTCTCACAAAAAGGGAGATGTAGAGATTATAAACAGGTCTGACGAATATGCAGAAATAGCCTTCCAGGGTCCTCTCTCAGAAGAGATTTTGCAGAGAATAACAGAAGAAAAACTTGCAGACATACCTTATTACCATGCGGCATTTGTAAAGGTTCTCGATAAGAAAGTGCTTGTATCAAGAACCGGGTACACGGGGGAAGACGGTTTTGAACTTTACTTTGAAGACTTTGAACATGCAAAAGACGTGTTTAAAAAACTTCTTGATTTTCCAGAGGTTAAACCTGCCGCCCTTGGTGCAAGAGATACTCTAAGGTTAGAAATGGGGTATTGCCTTTATGGTAACGACATTGATGAAACAACCAATATTATAGAAGCGGGTCTCTCATGGATTCTCAAACTTGACAAAGACGAGTTCATTGGAAAAGAGGCACTTTTGAAGATAAAGGAAGAAGGACCAACGAGAAGAAGAGTGGGATTTATTACAGAGAGAAAAGCCGCTATACCACGCCATGGGCAAAAGATTTTTAAAGATGGAGTGGAAGTAGGACAGGTAACGAGCGGGACAATGTCCCCTTCACTTGGAATAGGTATAGGAATGGGCTATGTAAAAAGGCCTCATACCAAAAAAGGCACCGAAATCGAGATAGATATAAGAGGAAGAAAAGAACTTGCAAAGATAGTTAAATTACCATTTTATAAAGAGGGCACTGTAAAAAGGTAGGTGAAACATGGATGAGATGAAAAAACCATTTGAAATAGAGTTACCTCCTGATAAGGCAGAGGGGACCTACTCAAATATGGTTGTTATTTCTCACTCTGCATCAGAGATAATCATTGATTTTGCACGGATAATGCCCGGCGTACCAAAGGCAAGGGTACAATCGAGAATTATAATGACTCCTCAACATGCCAAAGGACTCTTAAAAACCCTTGAGGAGAATCTCAAAAAATACGAAGCCCAGTTCGGAGAGATAAAAATACCGGGAGGAGACGAAAAGAGAGTCGGTTTTTAAGCCTTGTACGTTTATAGATTAACCATATCTTACGACGGTACTGATTACTCTGGCTGGCAGATACAGAAAAACAGGCGAACAGTCCAGGGAGTTATACAAACTGCTTTAAAACGCTTCTTCCCGTATAATTTCAAATTCATAGGTGCATCCAGGACAGATAGAGGGGTTCATGCAGAGGGGCAGGTTGCCTCTCTGCACCTTAAAGAGCCATTGAAAATAGAACCTGAAAGGTTTAAAAGAGCCCTCAACTCAATGTTACCAGGAGATATTTTTATTAAAACAATAGAAGAAGTCTCACCCGATTTTCATGCGCGATTCTCGGCAAAAGGGAAACTCTATAGATACACAATTAAGAAGGGCAAAAACCCATTTACTTCAAGGTATGAGTGGCAGATTGAATTTGACCTTGATTTTAAACACCTCCTACAACTTGCAAGGATAACAAAAGGAAAACATGATTTTTCGCACATTCACATAGGGGACAGAAACGTTTCGCCGGTTGTTAACCTTTTTTACACACAAGTGGAGAAAAGTGGAGATAGATACATTTTTTACATTGCAGGAGATAGATTTACATATAAACTCGTTAGAATTATTGTGGGAGAAATGGTGTATAATACCCGTAAGGGTATGTCTATCAATGACTATTATGATTTTTTAAACAGAAAAAAACCTAAAAATTTCCACATTGCACCACCAAATGGTTTATGCCTTGTTAACGTATTTTATTGATTTACAGTATGTTGTACGCTAAGCACTTCCAATGTGGAAAACCCATAAGTTTTCCACATCTCTGTATATGGCGTAAAATTTAGTATTGCAACGATTTTATCCACATCCCTTGACAAATCAGTATGCAGGTTTTAAACTTTATGGGTAAAAGTGGGGATTAGTGGATGAAAAATAGAAACTCGAGATTGGTAAAAATTGATGAGAAAGGACGTGTATTTTTACCTTCCAGCATCAAAAAGGGATTGTATTACGGAGAAAAACTAATATTAACATCAGGCTTTGAACCCTGTATATACGTGTTCTCAGAAACAAACTGGAAACGATTAATGGATGAAATTGGAACAGTAACACCATTTTCTCCTCCAAATTTAAAAAATACATTGCGACACCTTCAGGGTAACTCAGAAGAACTTGAACTTGACTCACAGGGACGAATACTTATACCAGGACACCTTTTTGAATATGCCCGTCTTAAAGACCGTGTATTTTTCGTGAGAATGGATACATGGTTTGAAATATGGAACCCAGAGGTATATAGAAAATTTATGGAACAGAACCCGATAAAATCATATTTTACAGGGCCGAAAGATGAATGATATTGTGCATATACCGGTCCTCGCAGATGAAATAATCAGCATGCTAAAAGGATACGAAAAAATTGTGGTAGATGCAACCTGTGGAAATGGAGGTCATTCTTATATTTTTGCGACACAACTCGCTGACAATATACAGAGACTCTTTTGTTTCGACAAGGACACAGAGACTCTTAAAATTGCACAAAACCGTCTCAATAAATTTTCATTCGTTGAATTTGTACCTGAGTCATACACTGCGATTAAAAGAGTGCTTGAAAACGCTAATCTGCGCGCCACCTTTGTACTTTTCGACCTTGGTCTTTCCATGTGGCAGATTAAAAAATCAAACAGGGGATTTACTTTCCATGAGAACGAACCTCTGGATATGCGGTATGACATAAGAGAGGGAGAACCCCTATCTCATTTTCTGAAAAAGATGTTACCAGAAGAAATAGAAAATATTCTCAAAACATACGGTGAAGTGAAAAAGGCCTCTAAAATAGCCGTATCCATTGTAAGAGAGAGAAAAAGAACAGAGTTCAAGACAACTTTGGAACTTGTAAATCTATTAAGACATCTTGGCCTGCCAACCAGTGAAATTCAAAAGGTCTTTATGGCTTTTAGAATCTACGTTAACAGGGAACTTCATACGCTGGTGGAAGGGATAAAATCAGCCATAGAGGCAACTCAGAAAGGTGGAAGAATAGCCTTTATAACTTACCATTCCATAGAAGATAGAATTGTTAAAAAAATTTCCAAAATAGAAGGTATGAAAAAAGTAGAACCATATCCTATTTTTCCCACTCAAAAAGAAATTAAACAAAATAGAGCAGCAAGGAGTGCAAAACTCAGGGTCTTTGAAAAAGGAGTAGATGATGTTAAAGAAACCAATTATACTATCATTGATTCTATGGTTTCTTCTTTTCCTGCCCCTTCTGCTCGTTAGTAAAACAGTAAGAATAGGCAGGGAAATCGTAAAGTTAAACACAGGAAAACTCAGGGTAGAAAGCATTTATAGTGAAGAAGTAAGGAAAGAAAACTCATTAAGATATTTACTTATAAGGAGCGCAGTATATGGTGGACATATTAAAGATTCGGTCATGGCGACTTTATCTCACAGGCAGCATACTGCTTCTTCTATTTTCTTTGTCCACAATCCAGCTCTGGACATTGCAAATAGGAGCAAAAGGTAAAAAACTGAGAGAAAGAGCAGAGAAACAGTTCTATGACGAAATAACGCTGCCTGCAAGTCGCGGAGTTATTTACGACAGGCACAATAGGCCTATAGCCATTAACGTTGGGAACATAGAGGTTTATCAGCATGGTCCACTCAACAAAGATGTGATAGCATCTTTAAAAAGATATGGTCTTTCTCCAATTTCAGGCAATCTGCATAAAAGAACAGCATATATCGGATACACAACTTTTGAATACATCGACTCCCTCGAATATTTGAGGAAAAGTAAAAAAGCCAATATCTCCTACTACAGATACTGGTCAAGGGCATACGTAATAGAAGAAGGCTACAGCAGTCTCATAGGCTATGTTGGTAAGGACAGAAAGGGCCTCTCAGGACTTGAAAAAATCCTTGACCCATATCTACGTGGGACAAACGGTAAACTGCCCTGCTTCAAAACCGGCGAAAAGTATAGTAGAAAAAGATTTTTCACGCTTGAAAAAAAGAGAGTTAATCCTGTAAATGGAAAGAGTTTAAAACTGTCCATTGACTCCTACATGCAGGAGATAGCATATGCAGCACTGAAGGAGAAAGTAGATGAATTGTCCGCTAAAGGTGGATTTGTTATCATAACCAACCCCAACAATGGAGAGATTCTAAGCATGGTCTCCTATCCTATAAAGCATAACGAGAACTTTGTACTCTCATACCCATACGAACCCGGGTCCACCTTTAAAATCGTTGCTTATTCAAAAGCCCTTGATGATTCCATTATAAACCCATTTGATTCCATTGACACAGAGGGGGGCATGCTCGTTGTTGACAATAAAACCATAAGGGACGTGCACAAGATGGGAAAAATTACCTGGCTTGAGGCATTCTCTCACTCTTCAAATGTCGCAGCAGCCAAACTTGCGTTAAAACTTGGAAGAAAGAAAATGTATGAGCAAATGCTTAAACTGGGGCTTGGAGTTCCTACGGGCTCGTTTCTGAAAGGAGAGTTTAAATCTCCTGGTGATTACAGAAAATGGAAAGATTCAAAACTTGCCACACTCGGAATTGGATATGGCCTTTTGGTAAATGGACTCCAGATGGCAATGGCATACGGTGCAGTTGCAAACGGAGGATACGTGTATTCTCCTAAGATTCTTTACAGTTCTATGCCTGTAAAGGAGAGAAAGGCACTTGGTGAAAGAAGTGTAAAATACCTGAAGTTGTTTATGAGACGAGTTGTAGAGGAAGGAACAGGTAAAAAAGCTCGCATTAAAGACATAACAGTTTGCGGAAAAACAGGAACAGCAATGGTATACGATAGAGAAAAACACTATTATAACCCCAGAAGAAAAGTCACGTCATTTATAGGTTTTTTACCGTGCAATGCTCCAGAGTACCTCATATATGTTGTAATATTCGAACCCAAAGGCACACCCTGGCTTATGTATGGAGGTGAGGTGGCTGCTCCTGTGTTTAAAAAGATAGCAGAGAAACTCATGTACAGGAGGATTCATGAGAATATCTGAATTGTTTAAAGGTCTCCATATTGAGAATTTCAAAGAAGACGATGAGGTAAAAGGCATCGCCTATGATTCAAGAGAAGTAAGAGAGGGATATATTTTTGTTGCTATTAAGGGACGAGTATTCGATGGTCACAATTTTATCAAAGAGGCAGAAAAACGTGGGGCTGTAGGATTTGTAACCGAAAAAAAGGTTGATACTGAAAAACCCTATGTGGTAGTAGCCGATAGTAGAAAACTAATGGGTAAAATCTCAAAGAGATTTTATGGACCTAAGATAAAAGACCTCAAGATAATAGGCATAACAGGTACAAATGGAAAAACCACTACCGCATTCTTTACCCAGAAAATTTTGCAAAATGCGGGTATACCTGCTGCAAACTTTGGCACCGTTGTGTACGACACGCTTAAAGAGAAAAAAACGGCTAAAAGAACAACGCCTGAGTCCGTTGATATTTTCAGGATGTTACTTGAGGCAAAAGAAGCAGGCGCAAAAGCAGTGGTAATGGAGGTTTCATCTGCAGGACTCAAGGAGAAAAGGGTTGATGAAATTGATTTCTTCGCAGGAGTATTCACAAACTTCTCAAGAGAACATCTTGAATATCATAGAGACCTTGAAGATTATTTCAACGCAAAGAAAAAACTTTTTACGGTGCTTAAACCTGAATGGGGCATATTTAATGCAGACTGCGAACATTCCTTTAAAATATTAAACGAATTTAAAGGAAAAACCCTGACCTATGGCATAAAAAAAGGCGATATTAAAGGTAAAATTCTTGAAGACTCTTTAAAAAAACTTTTAATAAAGGTAGATGGGAAAATGGAAGGGTTATATACGCTTCCCGTAGGACTTACATACAATGCGTATAACTTTCTGGCAGCACTATCCATCGCTTATACTCTCAATATTAAACCAGAAGATATTATAACCGATAACCTGACTCCACCTCCCGGAAGAATGGAGTATGTTGAAAACAAAAAAGGCCTTATGGTATTTGTGGATTATGCACATACCAAAGAGGCTATTTCAAAACTACTTGAGGCAACTCGTCCTTATGTAAAAGGGAAATTGATAATCGTATTTGGCGCAGGAGGAGACAGGGATCCAGGGAAAAGGCCACTAATGGGAAAAGCAGCGACTTCTCTCGCTGATATAAGCATCATAACAAGCGATAATCCACGTACAGAAGACCCTTTAAAAATCATTAGTGACATATTGAAAGGTGTCAAAAAAGGAAGTACTTACTACGTCGAACCGGACAGAAAAAAGGCAATTGAAAAAGGGATTTCAATGATGCGAAAGGAAGATGTTCTGATTATTGCCGGAAAGGGGCATGAGACTTATCAGGAAATTAATGGAGTTTTTTACCCTTTTGACGATAAAATTGTAGCAAAAGAAATACTGGAGGGATTATGAAGTACACAGTAAGGGAAATAGCAAATATTATGGGTGGCAAACTCTACAGGTTAAGCGGAGATGAAACGGTAACTGGCGTTTCCATGGATTCCAGAACCACAAAGAGAGGTGATATATTCTTTGGTATAAGGGGAGAGCATTTTGATGGCTCCTTATTTGCTAAAGAGGCGGTTGAGAAAGGGGCGGTGTGCGCAGTGGTCCCAGAGTACAAAAAAACAGGGAATGTGCCATCAATACTTGTGGACGAGCCTGTAATGGCAATGGGACGCCTTGCAAAAAACTACCTCCTTTCAAGGCTTCGGGCAAAGGTAATTGGTATTACAGGTTCCGTTGGGAAAACAACCACCAAAGACCTCATTCACAGACTTCTCTCAATTAAATACAAAGCATCCAAGACAATCAAAAGCTTCAACGGATTTATAGGCCTTCCCTTTTCCATATTGAATGCAAAAGAAAACGATGACTTTCTTGTTCTTGAATATGGAATAAGCAGACCATACGAAATGGATTACCTCATATCCATTGCTGAACCAAGTGTTGCTGTTTTAACAAAAGTTGGCAAATCTCACCTTGAATTTCTCAATACTGAAGAGGAAGTTGCCATTGAAAAAGCCAAACTATTTAAGGCACTTAAAATGTTTGATATTGCTGTGTTGAACAGAGAGACGCCATTTCTCGACTTCTTTGAGAGCAACCTTCCCAAGATGGTTCGCGTGATTTATTATAACACACCAGAAATACTGAGAATGGATATCAACGGAACGCTTTTCAAATTTGAAGATGAGGTTTTCGAGACACCTCTTTTAGGAAAACACCTTGTAACAAATCTTGTAGCAGCCATAACAACAGCGAAGACCCTTGGAGTACCAATAGAAGACATAAAAAATGAAGTAAAAAATATTACGCCATCACCAATGCGTATGGAGCCCCTAACCATAGGTAACTTTAACGTAATAAACGATGCCTATAATGCCAATCCGGAATCCATGAAAGCACTAATCGACACGGTAAAAGAGATGCAAATCCCGGACGAAAAAATCTTTGTACTGGGTGATATGCTTGAACTTGGTCCAAAATCCCCTATATTCCATGAAAGCATAGGTAAATATCTTGCAGACAACATAGAGGACGCGGCCTTATTAACTTACGGAAAACTTGCGGAAAACTACATAAAAGGGGCAAGGAAATTATCATTTAAAAAACATTTCGAAAACATGGATGAACTTGTAAGTGAAATCTTAAAAAGGGAAAAGGGATACGTTTTTGTGAAAGCATCAAGGGCAACAGGACTTGAAAGGGTAATAGAAAAGATGAAGGAGCGAGTATAGATGTTCTATCACCTGCTCTATCCGCTCAAAAACCACTTCTCCTTTTTCAACATCTTCAGGTACATAACCACACGAAGCGGAGGGGCTTTTCTCACCGCTTTAATACTTACACTCATAGCAACCCCATATTTTATCAAACGTGGTGTAATCAGGGAAAGGATATCTGACAGGGTCCCTGAGAACCATGAGAAAAAGAGCGGCACACCCACATCAGGAGGCGTGGTTTTTATTCTATCAGCAATAATTTCCACGCTTTTATGGGCAAAATTGACTGTACCATTCGTCTACCTCGCTATCTTTGTAACACTTTACATGGCTATCATGGGGCTGTACGACGACATAGTGAAGCTCAAAGGAAAGGAAAAAGAAGGGTTATCCATAAAATCAAAACTCATATTTCAATTTATTTTATCATTAATTGTGGTTTTGTCTCTCTACAAACTTTACCCGGAGAGTATCGTTACGAAAACTCAGTTTTTATCATTTAAAAACATAAATATTGACTTTGGCATCTTTTATATACTCTTTGTTATGTTTGTATTTGTCGGAACAACCAACTCCGTCAACCTTACCGATGGACTTGACGGACTTGCAGCAAGCACATATATTCCTGTAATTGGAGTATTTATACTCCTTGCATATTTTGAAGGACACAAAGTCCTTGCAGAGTATTTACACCTTTTAAAGATAAATGAAATTGGAGAACTCGCCATATTTGGGAGTTCCATAGGGGGAGCGGTGCTTGGCTTTCTATGGTATAACGCTTATCCTGCTGAAATCTTTATGGGTGACACAGGGTCTCAGGGACTTGGTGGAGCACTTGCCATAATGTCCATACTCACAAAGCAAGAGCTTCTGCTCCCCATAGCTGGTTTTGTATTTCTGTGGGAGACCGTATCTGTGATTATTCAAATCTATGTGTATAGAAAAACAGGTGGAAAAAAGAGATTTTTCAAAAAGGCTCCAATACACCATCACTTCGAAATGTTAGGCTGGAAAGAACCAAAAATCGTAGCAAGGATGTGGATTATATCCCTTCTGTCATCCATACTTGCCTTAACTTTGATAAAGATAAGATGAGAGGGTTTAAAAATTCACTGGGAAGCAAATTTGTCGGCGTTCTTGGTGCAGGAAGGTCGGGTAAAGCGGCGACACTTGCACTTTTAAGGGAAGGTGCGAAAGTACTTTTATCAGATAAGGGTGCCATAAAGTGGGATAGAAGAGATATTATAAAAGAAGAATCCGGACACTCATCATGGGTTTTCTCAACGGACATGGTAGTAATTTCCCCTTCTGTAATAGTACACTCTCCCTTCATTTCCCGGCTGAAATCTGCCGGCATTCCTGTTATTTCTGAACTTGAACTCGGTTTCAGACTTACAGACGGGTATTACATGGCAATAACAGGTACTAATGGCAAGACAACAACCACAAATTTGCTGCACCAGATGATTCCCGGTTCCATTAAAGCAGGCAACATAGGCACCCCTTTATCAGCGTTTGCAGGAAAAAGTGGCATATTTGTTCTTGAAGTATCCAGTTTCCAGCTTATGACAATAGACACATTCAGACCAAATATAGCCATGATTCTGAATATTGAAGAAGACCACCTTGATTGGCATAAGAATTTCGAAGAATACCTTGAGGCAAAAGTTCGCATATTTGAAAATCAAAAAAAGGACGATGTGCTTATCCTGAATTACGACGACAGACACACCCGCAGTCTTGCAAATAGAGCAAAAAGCAATGTATACTTTATAAGTATTGAAAAGAAAGTGAAAGGCGCATTTTACGAGAATGGCTCCCTGTTTATAAACATTACTCAACCCATTAAAATTATTGACACAGAGGAGATGAAATTAAAGGGATTACACAATGTTTACAATGCCCTTTTTGCATCTCTTGCTGCCTACCTCTACTCAGAAGATATGGAAAAGATAAGAGATGTGCTCAGAGAGTTCAAAGGGCTTCCCCACAGAATAGAATACATAGGGGAAATAAATGGCATAAAGTTTTACAACGATTCCAAAGGAACAAACCCACATGCCGTGTTGTGGGCTTTAAAGAGCTTCAAAAACAGCATTATCCTTGTTCTTGGTGGAGAGGATAAAGGGCTCTCTTTTGTTCCTCTTAGAGACGAAATAGAAAAGAAAGTAAAATTCATTATAGCCATTGGGGCAACTAAAAACAGGATTAAAAATGAACTTGGCGACATAAAAACTGTGGAATTTGCAAAAGATATGGATGAGGTATTTGATATAGCCCTTCTTCATGGAGAGAAGGGAGACACAGTCCTTTTCTCCCCGGGATGTTCAAGCTTTGATATGTTTGCAAATTACAAGGAGAGAGGAGATGCTTTCAGAAGAAGTTTCCAGAAAAGAGCGTGAAGAGATAGATATAAAACTATTTGGTGTTGTCGCTCTACTTGTATTTTTCGGTATGGCAGCCCTTTATTCTTCCACTTTCTACACGAAGAACGTCTCATTTGCCATGCAGGCAAGCGTTACCCTTACACTTGGCACGATATCCCTCTTTCTTGGAATGGCCATAAGGACAGACTACTGGAAAAAGATAGCCACACCCCTTATTGTGTTAACAGGCTTGTTGCTTATTCTTGTCCTTATACCAAAAGTAGGAGTTAGAATAAACGGCGCAAGACGTTGGCTAAGAATATGGAAATTCAACTTCCAGGTTTCTGAACTTGCAAAGGTTTCCCTTATTCTTTACCTTGCAAACTCTCTTCATGTTATAGGGCCTGATATTCGTGAGTTCAAAGAATTTGCAAAACACGTGATAATTGTTGGAGTTATAGGCTTACTTATCGCTGTGGAACCGAGCATATCCGCTGCATCAATAATAGTTACAGTAGGTTTTTTCATGATATTTTATGCAGGAGCCCGATTAAGACACGTCCTGATTGCAATACTCTCAGCAACATTGCTTTTAGGCGCTTTAATTCTATTTTACCCACATGCACGAAATAGAATACTCAACAAGAAACACAAAAGCGGCGACCTTTATCAGGTAAAGCAATCGAAACTGGCCATCGCAAACGGTGGAATTACAGGGAGAGGGCCTGGACGCGGCCTGGCAAAATACAGATACCTCCCGGAAATAAGTAATGACTTCATATTCGCGCTTATAGCAGAGGAATATGGCTTTGTGGGAAGTTTCATTATAGTGCTTTTATTTATTTTTCTTACTATCAGGGGGTTCTACATCGCACGAAAACACATGGTTAATACATATAAAACAACTCTTGCTATGGGAATTACCTTGTTGTTTTCATTACAGGCAGCACTACACATAGGAATAAACACAGGGATAATACCCCCTACCGGTGTAATCCTGCCATTCGTGAGTTACGGTAAAATGGCAATCCTTACCAATATGTTTCTTGCCGGAATCCTTATAAGGCTTTACTATGAAATAGAAGAGAGTTTCGAAATATGAAAGGTATAATTGTAACGGGTGGAACAGGAGGACATATATTTCCTGCCATAGCGGTGGGTAGAGAATTTGAAGCACAGGGGGTACAGATTCAGTACTTCCTTGTTGGCAATAAGGTAAAAAATGTAAAAACAAGCGGTATAACACGACATTTTAAGGCTAATTCTCCTTTTCAGGGCAACCTGCTCAAACGATTCAAAAATAGTGTGACCATGATAACTCTTCTATCAAAAGGGTTGTTTATAATTCCACCTGATACAGATTTTGTTATTGGAACAGGCAGTTACGCATCTTTCTCCTTTCTACTTGCAGCAAAATTAAAGAAAATAAAAACTTACATGCTTGAGCAAAACTCAATTCCAGGGAGAGTAACCAGATTTTTCTCTAAAAAAGGGACTATGACGTTTATCAGTTTTCCACAGAGTGCTGAATATCTTAAGGGACCTGTTGTGCTCTCGGGAAATCCCATAAGAGATGAGGCTAAAATAAAACTAAAAAAGGACACGGCAAGAGAAAAACTCAGGATACGCAAAGGGGGGCGTGTTATACTTGTCATGGGTGGAAGTCTTGGAGCCTTTAACCTTTCAAAGAAAATACTTGAAATTTCCAGAGATATGCCTTCTTACTTTTTCGTTGTTCAGGCAGGGCAACATTTTAAAAAGATTGTTGCACTATACGGTGAAAGGAGAGAGAACCATTTTATTATCCCCTTCCACGAACAACCCGGCATTCTTTATAGTGCAGCCGACTTTGTAATCTCAAGGGCTGGTTCTGGAAGCATATACGAACTATCCTTCCATAAAAAACCAGCCATTTTTGTTCCTTACCCCTTTGCCAAAGACAACCATCAGTTTTTTAACGCAGAATATATTCGGAAGGAACAAGCCGGGATTTTAATAAAGGAAGAGGAAATATCCCTTGATACCATACAAAAAAGTATCTTGAAGCTGGAAGAAAAAGGAGATATTATGAGCGAAAACCTTTACAATCTATTTCCACATAATGCAGAAAAGATTATTTACAAGGAGATTTTAAATGATATGGGGAAAGTATAAAAAAATTCACTTTGTTGGAATTGGCGGTGCAGGAATGAGCGGCATAGCTGAAATACTTCACAATCTGGGATTTCATGTAACAGGCTCTGATATTCAGAAAAGCGACGTCGTGGATTACTTATCCTCTCTCGGGATAAAAATATATATAGGTCATAGCCCGGAAAACGTAAAAGATGCAGATGTAATGGTAATTTCTACCGCCATAAAGGAAGATAATGTTGAGGTAATCTACGCCAAAGAGATAGGCATTCCGGTTATAAAAAGAGCAGAAATGCTGGCAGAACTTATGAGAATGAAGTATTCAATTGCAGTATCAGGTGCCCATGGAAAAACCACCACCACCTCAATGATAGGAGAAGTCCTTGAAGATGCAGGTTTTGACCCTACGGTGATTGTAGGTGGAAGGGTAATGGGGGCACAGAGTGGGGCACGTGTCGGCAAAAGCAACTTCCTCGTGGCAGAGGCAGACGAATCAGACATGTCCTTTCTAAAACTTTTTCCCACAATAGCCATCATTACGAATATTGACATGGAGCACATTGACACCTATGGCACAATGGATAACATAAAGAAGGCCTTTGTGGAATTTGCAAACAAAGTGCCCTTTTATGGCTCAGTTGTTATAAATCTCGACTGGGAAACAAATACAGAGATATTGCCTCTTATAGAGAGGAAAAAGATTACATACGGTCTCTCAAGGCAGGCAGACGTAAGAGCAGAAAACGTCGAGTTAAATGGTTTTTCTTCGACATATGATTTATTTATAAACAATGAGCATTCAGGTAGGGTACATCTCAACGTTCCCGGAATCCACAATGTTATTAACTCTCTATCAGTGTTCGCAGTTGCACTTGAACTGGAAATACCAGCTGCGAAGGTCATTAAGGGTCTGGCAAAGTTCAAAGGCGTAAGAAGAAGATTGGAGGTAAAGGGTAAGAAAAATGGGATTATGGTAATTGATGACTACGGGCACCATCCAACAGAAATTGTGACTACATTAAAAGCCATAAAGAATTTCTGGGATGGAAGAATCATCGTTGCATTTCAACCTCACAGGTACACCCGTACAAGAGACCTTCACGAAAAATTTGGACCTGCCTTTATGGATAGTGACATGGTATTTATCCTGCCCATATACCCTGCTGGAGAAAAACCCATCGAGGGTGTATCACACGACCTCATATACAATGCTGTTAAAAAATCAGGACACAGAAACGTCAGGAAGGTGGACTCTCTGGATGAGTGTTTAAACGAACTCAGGGACATATTGAAGGAGGGAGACCTATTACTCACACTCGGAGCGGGTAATGTATATAAAATAGGAGAAAGGTTTTTGCAAAATGGTGATTAGAGAAAAGGTAGCACTTGCTGCTTTTACAACAATAAAAATAGGGGGAAAAGCATCGTACTTTATAGAAGTAAAAGACCACACTGATATAGAAAATGCTGTTAAGTTCGCACATTCTCTCAATCTACCTTATTTTGTACTTGGCGGGGGTTCTAACCTGCTTATTGATGACAAAAACCTGGACATTGTCATAATCAAACCCACTATTAATGAAATATTCATAAGCGGAACAAAAGTTGAGGTGGGAGCCTCCTTTAAACTTCCAAAACTCGTTCATATTCTGCTTGAGGAAGAGCTCTCAGGGCTCGAAGAACTATCAGAAATCCCGGGAGAAGTGGGGGGCGCAGTATTTATGAACGCAGGTTCTTATGGAAGAGAAATAGGAGAGGTAATAGATGAGGTTGAAATATTTGATGGAAGGTCATTTATTACTTTAAAGGGTAAAGAACTGAATTTTTCTTATAGAAAATCAGGGATAACACCAGGATGGATTATCACAAAAGTCGTGTTGGACCTGGAAAGAGGAAACAAATTCCGGATGACGCGTCTTATAGCAGAAGTCAAAAGGAAAAGAAGGAGCACGCAGCCTGTTGGAGAGAGAACATTTGGGTCTGTTTTCAAAAATCCCGGCACAAAAAGCGCTGGATTCCTTATAGAACAGGCAGGGCTAAAAGGATACAGAATTAACGATGCAGAAGTTTCCAGAAAACACGCAAATTTCATTATAAACAGAGGGAATGCCACATTCTCGGATGTTACATCTTTAATGGAACACATGCAGAAAGAGGTAAAAAAAGATTATGGAATAACCCTTGAACCAGAAGTCATTATTTTAAAAGGAGTTTAAAATGGGGAAAAGAGGAGAGGTTTTTCTGGTTGTAGACATTGGGTCAAGCAAAATCTCCGGGGTTTTGGGGGAGATTAGGGGGAAGGAGATAATTATACACTCTTCTGACTATGAACCAACAGAAGCAATAACAGAAGGCAAGGCCACAGACATTGAGGAGATGAAACACGCGGTCACTTCCCTTGTTCGTAAATTAAAAGTGAAAGGTGTGAAACTCCCGAGAGAAGCATATGTTCTTATTACAGGGCCACATCTTGAAAGCAGGTTTTCAAGAGGTATATCACCCATAAGTGAATCCAATCAAAAAAGCCGCGCCATCGAAACACGGCATATCCACAGAGCACTTGAGCAGGCAAGACAGGTTCACCTTCCACAGCATAGAGAAATAGTATCGGTTTTTCCAAGCGCATACTATGTTGATGGGGAAAAAGTCAAAAGACCCTATGGAATGCTTGCGGTAAGGCTTGAAGTTGATGCATTTATCCTCACGGGCACTTCGACCTATTTAAGAAACATAGAAATAGCCTTGCTTTCCGCAAATATAAAACCAAGAGAATACCTGTACCAGCCTATTATGGCTTCCTACGGAGTCCTTGACCCAGAAGATAGAGAAACAGGCATACTTCTTCTGGATATAGGTAAAGACACTACAGATATTGCGGTATGGCAGGATGGTACGTTGAAATTTACAAAAACAATCCAGACAGGAGGGGATGATATAACCCTTGATATTGCAGAAGTCCTCCATTTAAGGAGGAAAGATGCTGAAAAACTAAAACTGGAATATGGAACGGCGGACCCAGATACTGTGGATTCACAGGCTAAAATAGCCATTGAAGTATATGACGGGGAAAAAAGAAGCATAAGTAAGAGGGAAATAGCAGAAATCATACGCGCCAGGGTGGAGGAAATATTTACAGAAATCCGCGATGTATTGAAACGCTCTCATTTCATAACAGTAACAAGAGACGGAGACGTCATTGTAAGTGGTATCCCCGTTGGTGCAGTACTTGTAGGAGGAACCAGTATGCTACCGGGAATAAAGGAAGTGGGTAAGGAAATACTAAATATCCCCTGTATGAGCGGCAGGCTCAGATGGACCAAAATACCCAGAGAGATGAAAACACCTTCTTTTGCATCTTTGTGGGGTGCAATAGAATATAAATACAGACAGATAAAGGAAGACCCGATGGGGGAACTTGACCCTAAGGCGCAGAGAAAGTTTTTATGGGCACAGATTAAAGAATTTTTTGAGAAAAACTTTTAGGAGGAGGAAATGTACATTATAGATGAAGACAATAACAGCAACAATGATGTTCCGGCGAAACTTAAAATAATGGGTATTGGCGGAGGTGGCTCTAATGTTATAACATACATTTATAAGCAAAATCTACCCTATGGCACACTCATTGCAGCGAATACAGACGCAAAAGCATTATCAATCACCCTTGCGCATAAAAAAATTACAATTGGTGAAGGGCTTGGAGCAGGTGGTGACCCTGAAAAGGGACGCCAGGCAATGGAAGAATCACTGGACAGAGTAAAAGAACTCCTTGAAGACACGGACCTTCTAATGCTGGTGGCCACGCTGGGAGGTGGTACAGGAACAGGCGGTATACCCGTAGTTGCGAAACTGGCAAAGGAGATGGGTATTTTAACCATTGCCATAGTTACCTTGCCCTTTAAATTTGAAGGAAATAAAAAAATGAAAAAAGCCCTCCGTGCCCTTAATGAACTTGAAGGTACTGTGGATACACTCCTTGTAATAGAAGACCAAAAACTTATAGAAATAACCCCGGAAGACCTTTCATATGAGGAAGCCTTTCATATAGCAGATGACATGCTTTATCAGGCTGTGAGAGGTATAACATCCATTATATTCAGAGTCGGAATGGTTAACGTAGATTTTGCAGACCTCAGAAAGACCATTGAGCGTGGCGGTAGAGCCATTATGGGAAGTGCAACCGGAACAGGAGAAAATGCTGTAATGGAGGCTGTGGAAAAAGCCATTAATAACCCTCTACTCAAGGATGGTACAATGATTAATGCCAGAAACATTCTCGCCTACTTCACGGGAAGAGCAGAGAGGATGTCCTTACGAAAAATAGAAGAGGCCGTAAATTACATAAAAGAACTTACAAATACAGAAGACAATGAACACGAGGTCATTTTTGGTATCGGCGATTTCCCATATGGAGAAGCACCAGATTACGATGTTGAAGTCACAATCATTGCAACAAGTGGGAAGGAGGAAGAGGAAAATACGGAAGAAGAACGTGTGCAGGAAAGTAACGACTTGCGCGAAATTCCTGAAGAAACCTCTCAAACTCAAAAATCCATCGGGAAAAGGCGAGTTCCATCTATTCTTAAAAGAAAAAAACAGAAGGATAAGAACTAAATAGTAAGAGTTTTACGTAAAAAATCACTCATTGTATTTCCAGAGAATACAAGATTTGGACTTTCAAATCTTGCCCCGCATGCACTATTTCACATACTTAAGACTTACGGGGAGGCAGACTTTTTATTCCTTGATTCAGATAGAACTCTGTTAAAGGGTGAAAAACCGTCTGACTTTCCCGTATTGTTCTTTTCAATTCCATTTGAACCCGATTATGAAAGAGTACTCGAAATACTTAAAAAATGGGAAATTGAACCTCTAAGAGAAAAACGGGATTATCCTATTTTGATAGCCGGAGGTCCTGCCACAATAATGAATCCACGGCCCCTTTTACCTTTTTTTGATGCTATTTTCATAGGAGAAGCGGAGGAAATCTTCTCAGATATTGGCTGGGTATTTGATAAGAAAGAAGAACTCCTGGAATTTTTATCCACTAAAAAATGGGCAATTATCCCGTCTCAAAAAGAGAACGCCGAAAGGGCCTATCTTAAAGACCTTTCCCGCACAAAAGCATTCTCTGCCATAATCTCAGAAAATTCTCTTTTCAAAATGCACCTTGTGGAAATACAACGTGGATGTCCCCGTAAATGCAGATTTTGTCTTCTGGGGCATGCCTATCTACCACCAAGATTTGTGCCTTTTGACGTCTTAAAAGATATTGTAAAACACGGTGCGAAGCACTCACCTTCAATTGGGTTTGTTGGAAGTGCAATACTGAGTCACCCACATATTATGGATATTCTATCCTTTGCTAACAGGTACTTTGAGAGATTCTCCTTTTCATCAATGGGTCTTTCAGAACTTGTGAATAACCCCGAGTTATTAAGCATATTAAAACGCAAAGGAGCGAAGACCATAACAATAGCACCAGAGACAGGGCAATCCTTCCGAAAAAGCATAAATAAACCGTACACAGACGAGGAAATATTCACTCTTCTACATCATATGGAAAAAGAAGGTCTGATGACGCTCAAACTTTATTTTATGATTGGACTGCCTGAAGAACGTATTGAACACATTGTTGAGATAAAGAATTTGATAGAGGAAATTCATAAGAACTTTAAAGGCAGTATTCGTGTCACAATAAGTATATTTGTCCCTAAATTTCATACTCCCCTTCAAGACTCTCCTTTTTCTCTGAAAAAAGATATATCAGAGAAACTCAGAATTATACGAAGCATAAATCTTAAAAGGGTCCATATAAACTTGCCCTCCTTTCATCATGCGAAAATTGAAACACTTTTGGCGAGAGGAGATGAAGAATTAGGTCTTGCACTTTACAGAAAAGTATTCCATAAAGAACCCTTAAAAATGTATATAAATCCTGACAAATACCTATATGATATGGCGTATATTGAAAAAGCCATAAAAACCCATCCAGTAAAGACAGGCGCCACAAATACATTCATTCAAAGAGAAAGACAAAAATATTCAAAACAAAGATTAACCCCTTCATGCCAGCCGGATTTTTGCCGGTTATGTGGTATATGTAGAAATTGAATTTATCCCAAAACACATCTTCAAATGTTTAATCAGAAATAAAACCTTTAAAAAGCAATAAGAGGAATTGATTAGACACCATAAAATGCATATAATTTAAAAACTAATTAGCAATAAGAACACGGAGGCGATTGTGGTTATTAAGGGAGCAAAAATCCTTGATTTATCCAAGGAAAAAATAATGGAAGGTGATTTAAAAATCACCCAGGGCAGAATTGTAGAAATAGGCAAAGGGTTAAGCGATAGGGATATTATAGAGGCAAACGGTCTGTATCTTTTATATGGAATGATAGACCTGCATACATATTTAGGAATAGCGGAGGATGGAGTTGGCTTTAGAGAATTTGACTTAAACGAATCCTCTGATGTTACAACCCCTCAGATCCAGACATCTTACGCCATTCATCCCGAAGACCCTGCCATAAAAGAATCGCTTTCCTGGGGTATTACCAATGTAGTAGTTCTTCCTGGCTCATCAAACGTGATAGCAGGGACAGGAGCATACATTCATACACACGGAAAAAACATCCAGGAACTTCTTATAAAAGAACCATGTTGCATGAAAGTGGTCTTTACTAAAACCCCTGTATACTATCATGGGAAAAAGAGTTTGAAAACCAAAATGTATGCTTATTCTATTTTTCGCAAGAAATTACTTGAGGCCAAAAATTACCTATCAAAACCCGAGAAAAAACGTGATAAAACAAGGGATGACCTTTTTATGCTCAGTAAGGTCCTAAAAAAAGAAATACCTCTTTTTGTAGAGGTACACCGCATGGCCGACATAGAACGAATCCTAATGTTAAAAGACGAATTTGGTTTTGACCTCGTATTTTTGGGATGCACAGAGGCACATCTTGCCGTGGATATTCTAAAAGAATACGACATTCCGTGTATACTCGGTCCTCTTATGATTGCAGGCAAAGAGCATGAAAGCAGAAATACAACCTTTAAATCCTGCAAGATACTTGAAGAAAACGGGATAACATTTTCTCTGTCTCATTCCCAGAGTGAAAACCCTGTAAAACTCCTTCGATTCCTTGCCATGTACGCTCACAAAGCAGGGATGAGCAGGTGGGGTGCCTTAAGAGCCATTACTAAAAACGGGTATGAGATTTTAAAAGACGGGGAAAGAGGGAACATTGAACCTGGAAAGATTGCAGACATTGTTGCATTTGATGGAGACCCCCTTTCATGGAAAACAAAGGTAGTATGGACAATGATAGGGGGACAAATAGTACACAGGGGGGAATTATGATACTTCTTAAAAACGGAATAATACATTCGGTTACAGAAAGGGGCACATTTAAGGGTGATATTCTTATAAAGGACGGGAAAATCGTCCAGATTGGGAATGGAATCTCTCACAAAGATGCAAAGACCATTGAACTTGGCGAAAAGCATGTATACCCGGGTTTAATAGATATTCATACACATCTTGGTATTTATGAAGAAAATACAGGATGGGCAGGTGCGGATGGTAATGAATACTCAGAGCCTGTAACCCCTCATCTCAGGGCTCTTGATGCAATAAACCCCGACGACCCTGCATTTAAGGACGCGTACGCAAACGGTGTTACCACCGTCAACATTTTCCCTGGTAGTGCAAATATAGTTGGTGGCCTTGGAGTTGCAGTTAAAACATGGGGGAACAAACTAAGAGACCGCGTAATCAAAGAACCCTCTGGACTTAAAATGGCTTTTGGTGAAAACCCTAAGAGGGTTTATTCTTCAAAGAACATGATGCCAATGACCCGGCTTGGAAATGCCGCAGTTGCCAGGAAAATCCTTCTCGAGGCAAAAAACTATTCTGAAAAGAGCAAAAAATCCAAAGACACTAAAAACCTTAAGTTAAATCTTGAGGCAATAAAAGGAGTATTTGAAGGTAAATACCCTGCAAGAATACATTCGCACAGAGCAGACGATATAATAACAGCCTGGAGGATAATGAACGAATTCGGTCTTGATTTTGCCATAGAACATTGCACAGAAGGGCATCTCATAGCCGATTTTCTGGGAGATAAAAAAATACCCTGTGCCCTTGGACCATCCATTTCTACAAAAATCAAGCAGGAATTGAAGAATATAACCTTCAAAACGGCTAAAGTTTTGAGTGATGCTGGAGTACTCTTTGCCTTTATAACCGATGCACCTGTTATCCCTATTTATACGCTACCCCTTGAGGCAACACTCGCCGTAAGGGAAGGTCTCCCTGAAGATGAGGCTATAAAAGCCATGACAATCAATGCTGCAAAAATCCTGCGTGTTGAGGACAGGATAGGCAGCATAGAAGAGGGCAAAGACGCAGATATTGTGATAACTGATACAAACATCCTTGACCCTCTTCATAGAGTCATGTATACTCTCGTTAATGGGGAAATTGTTTTTGATTTAACAAAAACACAAACACCTGTCATATAGGAGGAGAAAATGAAGGCATTTGTTGGAGCCAAAATATTTACAGGTGAGAGATGGCTTAAAGATGGAGCCCTCATAGTAGAAGAGGGAAAAATAGCAAAAGTTCTTATGAGGAAAAGGATTCCCAGGGGTGCAGTGGTAATAAACTTAGATGGAATGTATGTGACCCCTGGCCTTGTGGATGCACATTCTCATATAGGAATGGTAGAAAAAGGGGCAGGTAAAGATTATGCTGATTTAAACGAAAGTTCAAATCCAATTACTCCAGATGTACGTGCCATAGACGCATTTTATCCAGATGACCCGGCTATAGAGGAAGCAAGAAAAAGCGGAATAACCACGGTGTACATCACTCCAGGGAGTTCAAACCCCATTGCAGGTCTTGGCTCAATAGTTAAGTTAAAAAGAGGCAATCTCAGGGATATGATAATAAAAGAAAGAGCAGGTTTAAAACTCTCTTTCGGGGAAAATCCCAAAGCTACTTATGGTAACAGTGGTAAGAAACCCATAACAAGAATGGCAATAGCCGCCCTCATAAGAGAAGCATTCTATAAGGCAAAGGTTTATTGTAATAAACGACGCGGCAAAGAGAGAGATTTTGAACAGGAGGCATTATGCCTTGCACTCAGGAAAAAAATTCCGGTAAGAGCACATGCTCATAGAAAAGATGATATTCTTACAGCACTCAGAATTGCAGAAGAATTTGGTCTGGATATTGTTATTGAACACTGCACAGAGGGGCACTTAGCAAAAGAAGAAATAAAAGAATACAAAAACCTCAAAGGATGTGTAAATGGTCCTCTACTCTACTTTCCCTGGAAAGTTGAATTAAAAAATCTGGACTTTGAGAACCCGGCTATTTTATCCAGAAAAGGGATAAAGGTAGCCATAATGAGTGACCATCCCTTTACCCCCGCAAAATACCTAATGTTGTACGCTGCTCTTGCACATAAAAGAGGTATGGATGAAATTGAAGCACTCAAATCAGTTACAAAAAATCCGGCAGAACTGATTGGTGTAGGCAAAAAAGTAGGTACTCTGGAACCTGGAAAAGACGCAGATTTTGTAATATGGTCGTCCCATCCTTTTGAAATAAAATCACAGGTTATTGAAGTTTACATAGAGGGGAAAAAGATAGCATAAAGGAGTTATCATGAAAAAACTCTTATTATTCCTCCTCCCTGTTCTCCTCTTCGGAGGAAGTGTTGTGGAGGTAAGAGTAACCAGAAGTGAAGCAGGAACCCTTCTGAGAGAAGGGCAGGACATACTTTCCTATAGTCCAAAAACAGGAAAAGCCATCATTTACACGAAAAACACAAAGGCACTAAAAATACCTTACAGATATGTTATCAAAGACACAAAAAAATGGTGGGATAAATCTCCATTCAAAATAAACTTTGGTCCTTACTATACCTATGATGAAGCAGTTACAGAAATGGACAGACTCTACTCCATATATCCCCAACTCGTTGGAGAAAAATTCGCCATCGGAACAACATGGGAAGGGCGAACAATATTGGCATTTGAAGTTACAAACTTCGATGGAACAGAAAGCAGCCGCCCCGCTGTCTTATACGAGGCGGCCATACATGCCAGAGAACCAGGAGGAGTGTCAACACTTTTTGGATTTATATGGTACCTTGTGAGAAACTATGAGAAAAATTCAGATGTGACAAATATTCTGAATTCCAGAAGAATTTATATTATTCCCATAGTTAATCCCGACGGTTATGTATACAATGAAAGTTCTGATGGATATTGGAGAAAAAACAAACGCGATAACGACAATGATGGTATATTCGAAGAGAACGACGATGGAGTGGATTTAAACCGAAACTTCAGTTATGAATGGGGATATGACGATGCAGGCTCTTCTCCTGACCCAACAACCCAGACATACAGAGGTCCTTCGCCATTCTCAGAACCAGAGACACAGGCAATAAAATGGCTCACTGACAGTATACAGCCCATTGTGGCAATAGATTATCACACATATTCAAACCTCCTCATGTTTCCATGGGGATATGCGAACATTCCAATTCCTGATGACTCAGTTATGCGAGCATTTGCAGAGAGAATGACAGAGGTAAATGGTTATGCAGTTGGTAGACCCGGGGAACTCCTTTATAACGCAAACGGAGTAACAGTTGACTGGTGGTATTCTGATTCAACGCATCCTAAAATATTTGCTTACACGGCTGAGGTTGGTGAAGACTTCTGGCAACCTGACACAACTATAATACTTGGACAGATAAACGAAAATATACCTATGAACATGCTTCTTGCTGAGATGGCTGGAAAGTACATAGAAATCTCTTCCGTAGATACTGATACTACAAGCCTCACGCATAACTTCCGTATTGAAAACCTCTCTGCAACGAGCCATGAGGAAGGAACGGTAATTACATTAAACCAGGATAGCCTGCTTTTATGGGGAATAAACCCCACATACGACTCGATGTATATCCCTTATCTTGGCATTCTACCATACAAAAACGACACTACAATGAGTATTACATTGAATCTTCCACCAACCTATACACCGGGCTGGGCAAATCTCACTTTTAACATAAATTACGCACAGGGTGAAACTATGGAACAAAAAGTTCCTGTAATAATAGGAAACGCAAAAGTTATGCTCTTTAGCGCTAACTTCGACACAGGGTATTCAGCATTTACCACAAACCACTGGGACACAACAGCCACCACTTTTGTCTCAGCACCTTATTCAATAACTGATAGCAAGGGTGGTCCCTATAACAATCAGGACACAAGTTATCTTGTAACCCCATACATAGACCTTTCCGATTCAGAAGCACTGTACTATGTGGCATTCTACACCAAATACTCCCTCGAACCCGATTATGACTATGCTTACTTCCAGATACAGGAAAGCGGCTCCTCCATATGGAATACACTTAAATCTTTCAACGATTCTACAGGTTGGCACAGGGTAGAATTTGACATCTCATCGTACAGGGGCAAAACTGTGCGTTTCAGGTTTTACATGGTAACCGACTATTCTGTAACTTACGATGGTATTTACGTGGACGACATGACAGTGTATGCAATACCCAGATTTATCTCGGGCATTAAAGAGACTCAAAACAGAATTAAAGTCACTGCAAATAACTCTTTCATTAATACTTTAAAGGTATCTTCCTCCCGTAATACCATCTCCACAATAACAGTTTACAACAGTGCTGGAAGAAGGATACAATCATTCAACATAAGGCTTCACAGAGGACAAAACACAATTAGTTTACCTGGACTTAAAACAGGAAAATACACGGTTTTTGTAGGCAAAAAGA
Source organism: Caldifarciminota bacterium (assembly GCA_027038175.1). Lineage (GTDB taxonomy): Bacteria > Hydrothermota > Hydrothermia > UBA1063 > CAJXJZ01 > CAJXJZ01. The sequence goes on from JALVYB010000060.1 coordinate 26,694, forward strand.
GATACCATCTTTTAATAGTTGATGGTAAATAACAAAACAGGGTCCATAATCCTCCCGGAGGAAGTGCGCACACCTGTGCGCACTTTTCTCCATAAAATATCAGAAAAGTTACGAGAAGATTCTTTAAAAATAATCTTTGAAATTGAGGGAGGAAAATACATATTCTTCAAAACTACTGGCACACTACAATATCCTATCCCTCTATATCCAGCTGTTGAAAGTTTTCTTGTAGATGCTTTAAGTAAAAATTTACAGTTTCCGCAGATTGGTACTGATGAATCTGGAAAGGGAGATGTATTTGGTCCTCTTGTCGTGGCTGGGGTAGTGGTTGAAAAAAATGACCTGAAAAAACTTATTGAACTTGGCATAAAAGACAGCAAAAAAATATCTGATAAAAATATCAATGCCGTCAAAAACGAGATATTGGGAAAATTCTTATACGAAGTGGTGTTAATCTCACCTGCAAAATACAACATGCTACACGACAGGATGCATAATGTTAACAGAATACTCGCCTGGGCTCATTCAAGGGTAACAGAAAATCTGCTTTCCCGCAAAAACGTATCCCTGATTATTGTAGACAAATTTGCTGACATCGAATTTATCAAGAGTTTTCTCTTTGAGAAGGGCAAAACTCAAAACTTTATCATCGAACCAAAAGCCGAAAGATATCTCTCCACAGCACTTGCCTCAATAATTGCCCGCATATATTTTCTCGATTATATGAATAAAATGGAGAAAAAATATAATATGCATTTCCCGCACGGTGCAGGACATGAGGCAGAAGAAGCCCTGAGAAAATTTATTGAAAAATACGGGGAATCATCTATAAACGAAGTCGCCAAATTACATTTTAAAAATGTAATTAAAATAAAAAGGGGAGGCAGATAACCGCCTCCAAACTACTTAAGCGCTTTGATTCCCGGTAATTCAATACCTGCAAGGAACTCGAGCGTTGCCCCCCCTCCAGTAGAAACATGTGTGAAATCCTCATCTTTATATCCTGCAGCATGAATTGCAGATACAGTATCCCCTCCTCCAATCACCGTATGCGCAGCATTCTTTGTAGCATCCCTTACAGATTTTGCAACAGCGAACGTCCCTTTACTTAGTTCATCCCTCTCAAACACTCCCATAGGACCATTCCAGAAAATGGTTTTCCCTTCAAGAATTTTATCTCCAAATATTTTGGCTGTTTTCTTCCCTATATCAACGCCAATGTATCCATTCTCTATCTTTTCCTTTTCAGAAAGACCATCCAATGAATCAAAATCTTTCACAACAATATGGTCAACTGGCAAAAGGAACTTTTCGGGATGTTGCGAGAGAAAATCATTTACTGTTTCGAAGTGTTTATCGTCAAAAATAGAGTTCCCGATTTCCTCGCCTTTTGCCTTCAAAAATGTATACGCCATTCCCCCACCTATTATAAAAGTATCGGCTTTGTCAAGTAGATTCCTTATAATCCCTATTTTGTCTTTTACTTTTGCTCCACCCAATATGACAATAAACGGATGGGAAGGAGCATCCAAAATCTCCGAAAGAACATGTACCTCCTTCTCAAGGAGAAAACCTGCTCCTTTTACATTGAAGTACTTTACCATTCCATAGGTAGAAGCGTGGGCTCTGTGAGCTGTTCCAAAGGCATCGTTCACATAAACGTCAAACGGTTCTGCAAGTTTTTTCGCAAACTCTTCATCATTCTTTTCTTCACCCTCATGAAATCTCAAATTTTCAAGAAGTAAAACCTCTCCGTTTTTCAAAGACTCCACTTTACCCTTTACTTTATCCCCAACGCAATCATCCACAAACTGAACCTCCCTGCCAAGAAGTTCTCCAAGTCTCTTTGCAACTGGAGCAAGTGAAAGTTCAGGTTTTTTCTTGCCCTTGGGCCTTCCAAGGTGAGAAGCAAGAGTAATTTTGGCCCCCTTTTCCATGAGATATTTAATTGTTGGAAGAGATTTCCTTATTCTCGTATCGTCCTTAACAGATCCATCCTCAAGAGGAACATTAAAATCCACCCTCACGAATACATTCTTCCCTTCAAGCATATTCTGCGGGATAACTCTAAGAAGTTTCATCTCTGACCTCCTTTTGATGTTAAAGATTATACATTTACACGTATGGATAAGAAAGAGACTTTCTCTTACGAAAGAAAATACCTTGACAAAACAATTTTTCATTACTATAATATATGTGTACTGGAGTAAAATGGCATGCAAAAAATCAAATACTTGCTTCTAATTATTATACTACTTTTGCCCGTATATCTTCAATCTCACCCACTTTTCGATGCAATAAAATCGCATGATTTAAACAGAGTGAAAGAACTCGTTGACATTGGTCAGGATGTAAACATATCTTCCTTTGTCAATAATTCACAATTTACCCCCCTGGGGTATGCTGCAAAGCTGGGATATCTGGATATTGTAAAATTCCTGGTGCAACACGGCGCCAAAGTTAATCAAATGACTTATAAGAAACTTACTCCACTACACTTTGCTGTATTATATAACCATTTAGATATTGCAAAATACCTTGTAGAACACGGTGCTGATATCAATATAGTCGACGATTGGAAACACACTCCCTTATGCATAGCAATAGAAAAGAACTACACTGAAATTGCTAAATACCTCATTGAAAATGGAAATAGATTCAATATCGAAGAGTGTATGTACTCCATAGTAAAGAACAATAACATGTCAATACTGAAAGCCCTTATAAAAGCAGGGTTCGATATAAACTACAAAAACTCAAAAAAGAAGACCCTCTTACATTACGCAGCCTCATATGGCAATTTAAAAATGGCCAAATACCTTATCTTACATGGAGCCAAAATCAATATTAAAGATATCCACGGACTTACCCCACTTGATTATGCAGTACAGTACAGACATCTTGAAATAGTGAAATTGCTACTGAACACCGGATATAAATTCAAAGAAAAAGAGAATTCTTCTGAACTGGATGCCCCGCTGAAATTTGCATGTACACACGGATATTTAGATATTGTAAAACTCCTTGTTGAACATGGAGCAAATGTAAACGCATTAAGTTCGGAATCACGTACACCTTTATCGTACGCCACGGAACATGGGCACTTACAAATTGTAAAATATCTTCTGGAAAAAGGAGCAAGGCTCACTGATGAAGACCTGTTCACTGCAGTGAAATACAACCATCCACAATTGGTGAAGTTTTTCTTATCCAGAGGAATAAATCCAAATATAGAAAGCTCTACATTCGTAGGTATGACACCTCTACACTTCGCCGCTTCCAATGGTAACTTGCAAATTGTAAAGATTTTAATCGATGCAGGAGCGAACATAAACAATAAAAACGCGGTGGGAGAGACGCCTCTACACTTTGCGGCCCAAAAAGGACATATAGAAGTAATTAAATACCTTATAGAAAAAGGAGCAAATGTAAATGCACAAACTTCATATAGTGAGACTCCACTTCACTATGCAGTACAAGAAGGACATATAGAAGCAGTCAAATACCTTGTCGAAATGGGAGCCAATATAAATGCTCGTACCCTTTCAGGTGAAACTCCTCTTCATATAGCAGTGAGATATAAGCAGGAAAAAATTGTCAGATTTCTCGTAGAACATGGAGCCTATGTGAATATAAAAGACAAAAAGGGATTTTTCCCAATAGATTATGCCACAAGTCTTGGCGATGAAAAAACCGCAAAATATCTATTAGAACATGGTAGCGTGACAACTTACATCATAACAGCCACCTTCTTTGGGAAATACAATATGGTGAAAAGACTTATCAAAAAAGACCCTGAAAGTTTAAATAAAACCGATTGGGAAGGCAGGTCACTACTTCAGATAGCACTTATTAGAGGATATCCTAAAATTGCAATTCTGCTTATAAAACATGGAGCGGATGTAAACCATAAAGACGGATATGGAAATACACCTTTACACTATGCAGTTAAGAACGGATACACAGATATAGTAAAACTCTTAATCAAAAAAGGCGCAAATGTGGATGTAATGAATAAAGCAAGGAGGGTCCCTCTACATATTGCGGCAATGGAAAAGTCCACAGAGATGATAAAAATCCTGCTAAAACACGTCACAGATATAGATGTTGTTGACTATACAGGCAAGACACCTCTATATTATGCCATTGATAGAGATTGTCTACCAGTTGTAAAACTCCTTGTGGAGGCCGGGAGTGATATAAATATCTGGAGTGGCTTTAGCATATATCCACCTTTTCATAAATCTTCACCGCTGGTATATGCAGTAGCCAAGAATCGCTATGAAATTGCTAAATATCTTGTCAACTCAGGGAGAAAAATTTCTTTATCTTCTTACAATGAAGCCCTGTTCTTTGCTGTGAAAAATAACAACTCCAAAATGGTAAACCTGCTTCTTCCAAAAATTTCATACATAGACGAGAACCTCCATATATTATCCACCGCCGTTTCCAACAATAATGTGGAGATAACAAGAGCCCTTATGTCAAAAGGACTCCGTGCAACGGACTATTCCCTCTGTATGAGTACAGATAACCCTGAAATACTTAAACTCCTTGAATACTGTGAAAGTACGCCCCTCCACATTGCTGTATTAAAAAAAGACACTGCAAAAGTAAAAGAACTCGTGGAGAGTGGTTTCGATGTGAATAAAACGGATAGTTTCGGGAATACACCCCTATGCCTGGCTGCTGCCCGGAATGACAGTGTTTTGGTTCCCCTCCTTTTAAAATATGGAGCCGATCCAAAAGATGGTTGTGCTGATCCAAATTACAAGTATTTATGCGCCACTCCCTGTGATCTGACGAATGATTATACAATACGAAAAATGCTTGGGTTCTGTGGAAAAGCATTGTTTTTTGCAGTTGAAAGAGGAGACCTAAATGAAGTTAAAAGGCTTGTAAGCAATGGGGCAGACGTGAATCAGGTAGACAACTATTGTACAACTCCTTTATTTTACGCCGTATCTTCGGGTTATACTAAAATCGTAAAATACCTCGTTGATAAAGGAGCCAATGTTAACTTTGTAGCAGAAGACGAAGACGGTGTTTCGTGGCCATTACTCCACGAAGCAGCAGAGAAGGGCAACATTGAAATTATCAAATATCTCGTGAAACATGGAGCCAAAGTGGATATAATGGACGATAGTTTTGACACGCCGTGTGATGTAGCAAAGAAGCCCGAAATATGGGAAGCACTAAACTATTGTGGATACCCGCCTCTCAATTTATTTGCCAAAAAAGGTTACCTTGCTGGAATTAAAAACCTGATAAACAAAGGCATAAATGTCAATCAAAAGGACAAATACGGGAGGACTCCTTTACACTGGGCGGTAATAAAACATCAAATCGATGTCGTTAAATATCTTATGGAGCATAACGCAAACCCTGCAATAAAAGATATTAATGGAAAAACACCCTGTGATTTCACTTACGACGAACATATTCTCAGAATGCTTCGTTATTGCAAATAACACAAGTTTATAAGATATTCACCACTTTACAGGGTGAACATTTGTCTGGCTATCTACCCAATTGTAAAATCATAGCATCTATTAATGAGATACTCAAAAAATGCATCTATAGTTGTCAATGCCCGGTTTTTGACACAGAAAATTACCGGGACACAGAGATTTGCCATTGAAATTTCAAAAAGACTTAAAAAATTACTTCCATCTGTAAAATTTGTGGCTCCTCACAACATCCTTCATAAAGACCTTGCAGAAGAACTTGAAACAAATGTGATTGGAAATACCACCTCTCATCTATGGGAACAGATAACCCTTCCCAGATACCTCAAAGCAGCAGGAAACCCAATTTTAATAAACCTCGTAAATACAGCACCTCTTTTCTATAAAAAGCAGATTGTCACCATACACGACCTTGCGTTTTTGAGGAATCCGAAATGGTTCTCAAAAACATTCTATTTGTACTATAGATTTCTCATACCTAAAATTGTGAAAAATTCTCAAAAAATCCTCACGGTAAGTTATTTTTCAAAGAACGAGATTATGGAACTCCTTCACATCCCTCAGACTAAGATAGAGGTAATATACAATGCAGTTGATGTGAAATTTCATTTTAATCCAAATGCTAAAAAGAAAAAATACATTTTAACAGTTTCCTCAATTGATCCCAGAAAAAACCTCAAAAACCTTATACTGGCATACAAAAAATTGAGTCCAAAAGATTACAAACTTATTATAGCTGGTTCTAAAAATAAAATTTTCAATAATACCGATTTCAGAGAAGCAATAAATGGGGTACCCGGTATAGAGTTTACAGGTCATGTTAATGACAAAAAATTGGTCAAGCTATATCAGGAAGCCACATTGTTTGTGTTTCCCTCACTGTACGAGGGATTTGGGCTTCCTCCACTTGAAGCCATGGCATGTGGCACTCCTGTTATAGTTTCAAAGACTGCAAGTCTACCAGAAGTTTGCGGCGACGCTGCTTATTACGTGGATCCCCATGATCCGGATAATATTGCCAAAGGGATTAAAGATGTATTGTACAACAAAGAACTCCAGAATCAACTTATTGCAAAAGGTTTTGCGAGAGTAAAAATGTTTGAATGGAAAAACTCTGTAGAAAAATTACTCAAGATAATTAATGAATTACCTGATACCTGACCATGCCTTGACTTTTCGCTTTGCCTATTTTATAATATTACACACAACGCGGGGCCGTAGTTCAGTCCGGTTAGAACGCCGGCCTGTCACGCCGGAGGTCGCGAGTTCGAGTCTCGTCGGCCCCGCTTAAAAAGTTATGAACATTATTACTGCCATTATACTTTCCATAACACCTGGTTCAATTGGGGCAGGATTTGTTCTTGGCCAGCCCACAGGTCTTTCTTTTTCATACATAGTCTCACACCAGAACTACTCCCAATTTGCATTGGCCTGGGCAATTCCCGGACGATTTCACATAAACGGGGATTTCCTCTTTCAGTGGGACCTTGAAGCAAATGAAGAGGATTTTGAAATAGAACTTCCTGGAAGATTCGCTTTCTACGCTGGTCCAGGAGTAAGTTTCGAATTAGATGCCAATTCCACAAGTTATGTGGGATTTAAAGTTGACCTGGGATTGAGATACGAATTTAAAGGCACACCTATAGATGTATTTGTTGAAGTAGACCCAGGAGTAAGACTTTTACCCAATACCACTTCCTTCATGGAAGGGGGAATAGGAGGCAGATTTTATTTCTTCAGGTCTCGTAAATAGGCAAACTACTTTTGAAATATTCCAATGAATAGTACCTTATGTGTCATTCCCGCTCGATTTGCATCTACAAGACTACCGGGAAAACCCCTCCTTTTACTTAAAGACATTCCAATAGTGATGTGGGTTTATAGAGCTGCTCTTAATAGCGAAGTATTTGACAGAGTCATTGTGGCAACAGATGATGAGCGTATAAAAAACACGGTTGAAAAATATGGTGGAGAAGCCATTCTCACTGCAAGAGAACATAAAACCGGGACGGACAGGGTATGGGAGGTAGCATCCACGACAAACCACGATATTGTGGTAAACCTGCAGGGAGATGAGCCCTTTATAAAACCAGAAATATTAAAGAAACTTGTAGAAACCTTAGCCTCTTCTCCTGAGGCTGATATTGCGACACCTATTAGAAAAGCCAGAGAGATTGATGAAATCACTTCCAAATCAACAGCGAAAGTTGTGTTTAACAGGGATAATTTTGCGCTGTATTTTTCAAGAGCTCCTATACCATACCCAAGAGACCACCAAATACACCCTGAGAATTACTATATACATATTGGTATTTACGCTTACAGGAGAAGGGCTTTAGGACATTTTGTGAAATTAGAATCTCCCTCAATAGAGAATCTTGAGTCTCTTGAACAGTTGCGTGCACTTTATCACGGACTTAGAATTAAAGTTGTCCCGGTAGAGTATTTTGGGGTATCTATAGATACCCCTGAAGACTACCAGCGGGCACAAAAATTGGTAGGGGGTAATTATGATTAATGTACAGGAAATAGTAAAGGCTCTTGACATAGAGGGAGCAAGAGAAGTAATACTTGCAGCAGGAGCAAAACCTGCTGTTAAGTTAAAAAGAGGGATAGAGTTTTTCAATTCAGCGAGGGTAAAGCCAGATGAAGTAAAAAGTATTTTACTTAATCTTAAGCAGCGTTCAAAACTCGTGAACCAACCACTCGGAACAAAGGGTAACTTCTCCGTGGGTATTCCAGGTGTGGGAAGACTTCAGGTATTTTACTCTGTACAGAGAGGTTCATATATGATTGCTGTTAAAAAAGTTAAAGATACGCCGCCATTTTTGAGGGAACTACTTGCCAATCCCCTTGACAGAGATAATATTCTTTCTGTGTTCCATGATCCCGTAGGTTTTATACTTATCCAGGCTTCATCCGAAACAATTATACATGATTTCATATCATCTATTCTGACCTATCTTTCGAAATATAGCAAATTTGTTATACTCACTGTAGAGGATCCCATAACTTATACATTAAGACATGAACAATCTCTAATCCTTCAGACCGAGGTTGGACAGGATATAGAAGACATTAAGGATGGACTTAAAGTTGCACAGTTTATTAATCCTGATATTCTTTACGTTTCAAAAATAACAACTCCTGAAGAACTCTCTGAACTTCTTTCGCTTATTGAAAGAGGGAATATGGTAATATTACCTGTAATATCAGCAAATCTTGAAGCCGCACTACTTTCCCTTGAGCGAGTATCCGATGATCCCATGCTCCTGAGGAATACACTGGCCTTTTTCTTAAGGACATGTTTCCAGTTGGAGGAAACAGAAATGAATAAGATGCACGTGAAAATAACGCATATAACACCCGAATGTAAAGATTTTATTAGAAACGGAGAGTACGGGAAACTTCCAAATGGGTAAAGTTATTGGATTAAAATGCGCAACATGTGGCAAAATCTACCCACCCGATAGCGGCTTATTCACATGTCCTGACTGTGGACCCTACAAAGGTACTCTTGAGGTACTGTACGATTACGAGGAACTTAGAAAAACCTTAAATCGCAAAAACTGGATTAACAATGACCTACCATGGCACTATAGATACATCAATTTGCTACCGTTTAATGATATATCTTTAATACCACCCCTTCAGGTGGGAACCACTCCGCTTATAGAAAATAAAAGACTTAACTCAAAATACGGTTTTAATATACTTCTTAAGGACGATACCAGAAATAGCACACTCTCATACAAAGATAGGGCAAGTTCTATAGCCCTTATAAAGGCATTAGAGCAAAATGCTCCTGGTATTATCGTGGCATCAACAGGTAATGCAGCATCATCCATGGCGGGATTTGGTGCTTCCTCAGGAATGCCTGTTTATGTACTTGTACCAGAAACGATACCTGAGGGTAAACTGCTGCAATTAATACTTTATAATGCAAAGGTAGTCAAGGTAAAATCAAACTACGATAAATGTTTTGATTTATCTATGGAAATAGCGGAAAAAACCGGACTGTACCTCAGGAGCACGGCAGTAAACCCATATCTCTCCGAAGGTAAAAAAACTTCTGCGTTTGAAATAGCCGAGCAAACAAATTATAATCTCCCTGACTATGTGTTCGTGCCTGTTGGTGATGGATGCATTATAGAAAGCGTCTTTAAAGGTTTTAAGGAACTTTTTATGCTAAATATTACCGAAAAAATCCCAAAAATTATAGGAGTACAGGCAGAAGGCGCAGATCCACTTACCCGTGCATTCCAGGGAAAATCCTCTGAAATTACATTTATGGATAAACCAACGACTATAGCGGACTCTATTAATGTCGGGGTTCCAAGAGATGGTATAAAAGCCCTAAAGGCCGTGTATGAGTCAAATGGGATGTTTATAAGCGTAAAAGACTCCGAAATTATTGATGCTATAAAAGAACTCGCTAAAGAGACAGGTATTTTCGTAGAACCCGCAGCCGCTGCTGCTTTTGCAGGATTCAAAAAAGCAAGAAAGGAAGGAAAAATTTTACCTAAATCGAGTGTTGTTATCCTGCTTACAGGACACGGATTAAAGGACCCTGCGTCAATAAAAAATAACCAGCAGGTTGACACGCCTGTGTTACCACCTGATATAGAAAAAATACTAAAATTACTTTCACTCTGATGCTTGTTGCACACCACACTTTGTAACTACTTTACTGTTCGCATCTCTAACTTTATAATTGAATAAAATTATAGAGTTGGTGTTTATTTATGAATCATTTAATAGTTACGAGGGGCAAATGGGAAAAGGAATTAAAAAACGAGTTTCCTGATTCAGAATTTTCCTTTTATGAGCCAAACAATTTTCAAGAGATTATCCTTGAAACAATTACTCATAAACCAGATATCCTCACGATTATCACAGAATATATCCCAAACACCTCACAACATATTAAAAGCTGCATTACTGAGCCCTATGACATTATTCGTATCGGCCCTGAGTCGTTTTCCCATCCTCACTGTTTATTCAGTGGGCTTCTATTCACAGCAATGCTCCATATTTACAATCCCTCAGAATTTTTACCAAGTGTTCATTCATACGCTACGTGTCTGAAGAAAAACATATTTACATCACCTAAATTCAAGGACCTTTTGCAGTATATTCGTAGCCCTCTTGCATTTTCTCTATCTTCTCTTCTGTTTGCACTAAATAACAACTATACTGTAAAACATGTAACATCCGATGAAGGTAATATTTCAACCGATATAAGATATGAATCCCTGAAAGAGGAATTTATTAACATAGCAACGGTATCCCTTAGAATTCTGGAAAAATACAGGCCTGGTAGACATGCCACTCAATCAATAATCAGTTTTAAAGAAAAGGAAGTCTTCAATATCCCCGGGAAAAGATACCTTAAGAGCGAATTTATAACAGGTTTCAAAAAATATGCCCCCTTCTGGAAAGAACATCTTTATGAAGACCATTTTGCTCTTCTCTCTGCAATTTACACAGGAAAGGAAGAAGATGGAATAGACGATAGGACATGGATTCGTATCCTCTTTGACATTGTAAAAGCATCCATGGAATATGAGGACAAAACAAAGATATCCCGTAGATTATTCCCCATCTATGCATTATACCTTGAAAGTGTTCATGAGAGACCAATCAGAGAACACATGGAAAAATACATAGAAATATTAAAAGAAGAGGCTAAAGACTTCGTGAATATGGAAAAAAACTAATGCTTGATTAACAGATAAATCATCAAAAATACAAAAAACACCGTAAAAATATTGAAAACAATCTGAAAGGAAAATCCGAGTTTAAGAAAAACCAGGTTTAAATTAACATTATTAAGACCAAAAACTATATCCTTAAACAAAATTGTTTTCACATTGCTGTCTGGCACTATCACCTTAATAATTGCCCCAAGGAGTGTGCCAAAAGCAGCACCAATGGTCAAAACAATAAGTACGTTGGTTGTGGTTCTTTTCAGTAACATAACATAGAGAGAATGCCGGAGGCGGGACTTGAACCCGCACGGGGTTTCCCCCAGGGGATTTTAAGTCCCCTGCGTCTGCCATTCCGCCACCCCGGCATTTTAAAAGGCGGCGCCCGGATTCGAACCGGGGAATAACGGTTTTGCAAACCGTCGCCTTAGGCCGCTTGGCTACGCCGCCATGTTTATAAATTATAGACGAAAAACAACGAATGGTCAAAAAACTACAGGTGTCGAAAATCAACACATATCTCCTCAATATAACGAAATAACCCAACCCATTCGTACTTTGCTATACTCAACAATCCAAACGATTTAATACTTAAAATCATTAACTTCTTCTTGACAATTCAAAGATAAACTTTCATAATATACAGAGCAAACGGGGAGGTGTGTATGAAGAAGTGGCTTATACCTGTAATAATAGCAGGGTGGCTCGGAACGCTGCGGGCCAATGAAATATACGGAGGCCCCGGTGATAGACTGGTAGGAATAGCACCACAAGATAGCCTTGTAGATTCTCTAATTGTAACAATTCAAATCCCCACTGTCATAGGTCTCTATGTAAATGGTAACGTAACATTTGATCTCAATCAGTACGTAACAGCAGGCACATATCCACCTGCAACATTCCCTGCATACTATGCACCAACAGCAGTCTCTGGGACAAATGCAGATGGTGTGGACATTCAGGTATTCTGCAACTCTCCTACAGCCACATGGACGCTTGAAACATGGGGAAGCGGTGATTTCTCCTCAACAGTGACACTCGATCAGTTAGTTTACGCAGACGATGGCACAGCTGACCCACCCACAGGGACATGGACATCCTTTACAACAACACCAACAACAGTAACCACAGGTAGCAAAACCAATGGATGGCAGAATGTCAACCAGGATTACAGGTTCAGAGCTGAGGCAGATGACGAGCCAGGGACACTACAAACCACAATTTACTACAGAGTTTTCTCTAACTAAAAACCTGAGAAAAAGGGGCAGATGATGATTAAAAAGTTAAGTCTGCCCCTTTTTATTTTATTTTGTTTTTCAAAATCCTGGGCAATAAGTATTATAATATTAAGAATAGACTCAAACGTTACTTTTGACCTTGGTTCCGCAGCAAACTTTCCTCCATCGGTTCTTCCAGCGTATTACTACCCCACTCAGGCATCAGGAGCCAATCCTGAGGGAATACGAATAACCACGACTGTATTTAATTTCTTTGGGCAAACTGTAAGTAACGTTTATCTTGACATAAAGGGAGGAAACGACCCTTCCCCATCTGTTTCGTTATCCCAAATTAACTGGACTATAGACCCGGCGACACTACCCCCAGCAGGTACTCCAATTCCACCTCCACCCTGGCACCCCCTTACTAACACGTGGAACAACGTGGCGTATTTTGCACCTAACGGCATAGTTACAACGAGACGCTACTCTATGGATTTTTGTTTTAAACTTGAGGGGGATGATGACCCCACACCTCCTCAGGGCATTACAACAACTGTATATATAAGGTTTTACGGGCTATGAATACGTTACTTTTGATATTAATGCTAATCTCACAGGGTTTTATGGTGCAACCCGACAGGATAGAAGTCGAGGTTGCAGGAGGGAAAAGAATCACACGCAAACTCGTAGTTACAAACATATCTTCTGATACTATTTTTATAAGAGTCCATGTGGAAAAATTCGATCAAGACTCATCCGGCAAAATTATCTTCAAAAAGGTAGCAGACGATTCTACCGTAGTAATAAATCCACTTGAGTTTAACCTGGCACCAGGAGACAATAAGGACGTGCGAATCACTCTCTCAACTCCCTATGACATGCCCAATGAAATCTGGGGTATGATTATATTTTCACAACTACCACCTCCTGAGGAAAAATTCGCAACTATACGTTTTGTAAGAGAAATCGGTGTTCCATATTATCTTGTACCCCTTGGCACATTTACACAATGTGATATAGATACGTCCTTTATTCGACATGATTCTATTTTCTTTCTTGTCTCTAACACAGGGCTCAGGCATTTAAGGGCAAAAGCCACATACAAATTAGAAAATGTTGATAAAAAAGAGGTATCAGAAAGAACACTTGGCAGTGTCTTTATCCTGCCAGAGCATTCTATATACCTGTCATTTCCTATAGATACTCTTAAAAATGGGAAATACGTGGCGAGGTTAAAAATAGACTATGGAGGAGCATTTGCCATAGAGGGCGTGAAATCTTTTGTTAAATAAAACTTGAGTATGTGCACCTTACTTTTACTACTGGTTCTAAGAATCCCAATAATCGGAACGGCTGGATATTACACCTTTGGTAAGCATTTTCTAAACAAATCTTATTCGTTGTATTCTTTTGGCCTTACAAAAAACCCTTACTCTTTTTTCCTCTCACTGCGACAGAACAATAATGTGTATTTTGTAAATGACCTTACTATAAATGCACCTTTTAATAGACTTGGCTTCATAAACATTGGATTCAGAAGATTCTCCTATTCAGGTATCTTACCTACGCCTTCAAGGTACATTGGACTTGATTTCTATAACCCCCAGTTTTCATTTGGCGTATTCAAAAAAGAAAAATTCAGATACTCCATTTCCCAGTATACTTCCCGTCTCTCTTTATCACAGAAGAGTAAGAGGCTCGTTTTTGTTTTAACAAAAGATACGACAACTCCGTATATTAATTTACTTTTAACTTCAAGAAATACTGCCGGCGATATAGACCTTGCACTCTCTATGGCAAAATACATATCATTCGCATTTTATGCAAAAAAGACCGTAAAAACAGATAAAGCAAACCTTGCCGTTAGTGTCAAAAAGATATTTAAAAACTATACTGCTCTGGGCACAAAACTTGCACCCATACTCGGAATATATGGTTCCTTCAATTTTAGGCCAATAGATGAACTCACTTACTCTAACAATACAAACTTCACTGACAACCAAGGATATAAATCTTTCAATACTACAAATTCCATAACGTACAATCATCCCACTCTGGGGGTATTCTCATTTTCACACACTTATTCTACTACAAACAGGTTAACCTTTAATTACCTTAAAAACATGGGATTCATGCTTTTCCGTCTCTCCCTTGAGAAAAACCAGAGACAGTATAATATAACATTGAGACGCACACCTATTTTGATTACACTTTCCAGAACAATACAGGATACTACAGTTATGGATAGAATTACAGGAATGCTCTCCACGAGATATTTTAAGGAAAGGTTTGAATACTTCTACTCTCCTCTAAGACAATACATTCTCGCCAACACCTCTTTTCAATACAAAAACATGATTTTATTTTCTGGGGTAACCCTGTTCTTTTCAGGGGGAGAAAAAGAAGTTAACTTTTCCACAGGCCTCAATGTATCCACACCTTTGCAGATGATTTCCTTATCCTCTGTTAAAGGTATAGTTTACTTTGACAAAAATGCGAATGGTATTTTTGACAAAGAAGATGAACCCATGGATAGCATTAAAGTCTTGCTTGATGGCATAAAATCCGTTTATACCGATGAAAATGGTAAATTTACCTTCAGATTTGTTCCGCCAGGACGCCACAAAATTTATCTTGACCTTGGAGTTTTGCCTGCAGAAGTAGGAACAGAAGGAGAGGCAAAAACATTAAGAATCGGACCTTTTGAAAGTAGATACGTTGAATTTAAGATAGCCAGACTTGGCAGAGTGGAAGGCAGACTATTCGTAGACCTGAACGTTAACAATGTATTTGATAATCATGACCTGCCACTTGAAGGATGCCTTGTAAGTTTAAATGGCAAGAAAACCTGGACGTGGGATGATGGGAGGTTTATCTTTGCAAATGTTCCTCCAGGGTCCTATACAGTGAAAGTTGAATATTGCCCTCAAAAGGTTATTCCTGTTGACAAGAAAGAGTATAATATTTATGTCATGCCCGGGGATAACATCAAAGGTCTTGATTTTCCATTCATAGAGGGAGAAGAAATAAAAGTCAAAGTCAAGGAATTTTAATACCTCTTCATAGAACCCGAACGATAATTTAAAATTATTACATACCTTTTTGAAAATTAAGGAGGCATTATGAAGACTTTAATTCAAACACTGAGAGAGGGCATAATTCCGGATGACCTGAAGGAGATAGCCCGGAAGGAAAACATAGATATAGAACAACTGGTTAAAAATATTCTATCCGGCGAGGCTGTGGTACTGGGATACAGAACAAAGAGAGGTCCTATAGTCGTAGGCAAAGGCACGAGAGTAAAAGTTAATGCAAATATAGGGACAAGTACATTGCGTTCTTCTTTAAAGGAAGAGATTGAAAAACTTCACGTTGCTCTTCAGGCAGGAACAGATGCTATAATGGACCTTTCACTTTCAGATGACCTCGTAGAAATAAGAAAAGCAGTACTTAAAGAATCCACAGTTCCCGTTGGAACAGTGCCCATTTATGAGGCTGCAACGCTTGCCAGAATAAAAAGAGGTGCCGTTGTCAGACTTGATGTGGAAGAATTTTTTGAGGTTATAGAGAGACAACTTGATGAGGGTGTTGATTTTATAACAGTTCATGCAGGAGTTGTCAAAAAATACGTATCTCAATACGGCAAAGGAAAACGTATAGGGGGAATTGTATCAAGAGGAGGTGCCATTACAGCAGCGTATATAAAAAATACGGGGAACGAGAACCCACTTTACGAATATTATGACAGGCTTCTTGATATTGCAGAGAAATACGATGCAGTGCTATCACTTGGGGATGGGATGAGACCGGGTGCAATCCATGACGCTTCAGACATGTTTGAGGTTGGAGAGCAGGAGGTGCTCGGGGAATTGCAACAGCGAGCATTAGAAAGGGGTGTAATGAGTATGATTGAAGGACCAGGACACGTACCATTACACCTAATTAAGCCTTCGGTTGAGAGGATTAAAAAACTAACGAATAATGCTCCCCTGTATTTACTCGGACCCATAGTAACGGATGTTGCACCTGGTTATGACCATATCACTTCAGCGATAGGAGCAGCGCATGCTGCATGGGCAGGAGCTGATTTTATTTGTTATGTTACCCCATCTGAGCATCTTGGATTACCCACCAAGGAAGACGTACATGAGGGCGTCATAGCATCACGTATTGCAGCACACGCAGCCGACATTGCACGAGGCCTAAAAGGTGCAGACGAGTGGGACAAACAAATTTCAATTGCAAGAAAAGCGCTTGACTGGGACGAACAGATAAGACTTTCAATTGACCCGGAACGGGCGGCGAAAATGAGAAAGGAACGTTCAGGGGAAGGCCCGTGCACGATGTGTGGGGAATACTGCGTATTTTTAATTTTGGGTGATTAAACATAGGGGGATACAATGAAAGAAATTGATATATCAAGAGCCATTATAAATTTTCATTTTAAGGCTCTTCTTGATAACATTTCTACAGATGTGGTTATAGTTGGAGCAGGCCCATCTGGGCTTGTAGCAGGTGGGTATCTGGCAGAAAAGGGATTCAAGGTTACCATACTGGAAAAACGCCTCTCTCCTGGAGGTGGCATTTGGGGAGGAGGCATGGGCTTTAAATATGCTGCAGTTCAGGAAGAAGCCTTACATATTTTGAAGGACTTTAATATAAACTATCAAAAAGACGAAAGTGGTCTTTTTATGGTTGATTCCCTGGAACTTGCATCCGGGCTAATACATGGAGCAATCCAGAAAGGAGCCAATATATTTAATCTTATTACGGTAGAGGACCTCGTGGTAAGGGAAAACAGAGTGGCAGGAGTGGTAATTAACAACACTTTCGCACTCATGGAGGGTTTCCCTATAGACCCGCTCACAATAGAAGCAAAAGCCGTTGTGGATGCTACAGGACATGAACATGATGTGGTGGCGACACTTTCAAGAAAAAATGACATAAAACTTAATACACCTACAGGTAAACCTCTTGGAGAACGTTCGCTTTTTGCAGAACCGGCTGAGAAAGGTGTTGTGGAGAATACTAAAGAGGTATATCCCGGTTTATTTGTCTGCGGTATGGCAACAGCAGCAGTATTCGGGTACTATAGAATGGGACCTATATTTGGAGGAATGCTCCTCTCAGGTGAGAAACTATACAACTTACTTAAAGACAGATTGAGTTAATGCAAATACTACGTAAACCTGGATGGCTTAAGGTAGAACTCCCTGGCAAAGGGGAGTTTAAAGAGGTAAGGCATGCACTCAAAAAGTACAACCTTCACACTGTCTGTGAAGAAGCCAGATGCCCAAATTTAGGGGAATGCTGGGGAGAAGGTACAGCAACCTTTATGATTCTGGGAAATATATGTACAAGATACTGTAAATTCTGCGCCACTCAAACCGGTAATCCTCATGGAGAAATAGACCTAACGGAGCCCGAGAGGGTGAAAAAAGCAGTAGAAGAACTTGGCCTGAAATACGTTGTCCTTACCTCTGTAACAAGAGACGACCTGAAAGACCAGGGCGCTTCCATTTATGCCGCTACTATACGAGCCATAAAATCTCTTAACAAAAACATTCGTGTCGAAGTCCTGACACCAGATTTCTATGCATCCCGTGAAATAATTGAAAGCGTAGTTAGAGCCGGACCGGATGTATTTGCACACAATGTAGAAACAGTAAAAAGGCTAACCCCCCAGGTTAGAGACAGAAGATTCTCCTACAGAAAATCCCTTGAGACTCTTAAGATAGTTAAAGAAATTAATCCCGATATACTGACAAAATCCGGGTTTATGGTGGGACTTGGGGAAACAGAAGAAGAAATATTAAGTACCATGGAAGACCTTAGGAACGTCGGATGCGATATTTTAACAATAGGTCAATACCTCATGCCCACAAGAAGGCATTTACCAGTAAAAAAATATTACAGCCCATCTGAATTCGAACACATCAAAGAAAAAGGGCTCGAAATGGGATTTAAATACATTGCATCAGGACCACTTGTGCGCTCATCTTACAGAGCAGCGGAAGCATTTGTCTCTCTTTTACTTGACAAATCGTAAACCAGGGAATAAAATAATATAAAAAAGGAGAAGTTATGTCCGGGTTATTTGTATCGTTTTTACTTATATCTATTGTTACAGGACAAACCGCCAAACCAGATTTTAGTAAACTAAAGGGGCCATATGAAGGGATAGTTTATCCCATACCAAACAGGTATTATCTTCCGGGAATAAAAACCCTGTTCAAAAAAGCAAAAAAAGAAATCAGGGTATTCATATTCACAGCAAGATACTATAGAGAATATAAGGACGATGTTGGTAAAAAACTCCTCTCTTACTTAAAAGACGCTTTAAATAGAGGCGTCCGGGTAGAGCTCATACTCGATGCATCCGATTGGAACAAACGTAATAGTCTCCATAATAAAATGTTCGCAGAGGAACTAAAAAAATACGGTGCAGAAGTCTGGTACGATCCACCTGACATAACAAGTCATGACAAAGTCATTGTGGTTGACAGCGAGTATGTAGTAGTAGGCTCAACGAACTGGAGTTTCTATGCCCTCATGGCTAACAATGAAGCATCGGTTATAATTAAATCACCACGTCTTGCAAGATATTACCTCCACTATCTTGACGAAGTTAGACGTGTCTCCATGAAAGACCTTCCCCCTTACTATGGCTGGAAGAAATTCTATGAGAGACAGATGAGAAAAATTCCCAATTCAAAAAGCGGGAGCACTTTGCCAAGAAGCCTTACGGCACCAGCACCTAACATTGATGGATACAAGGCTCTCATTTATCCTGTTCCCAACAGAAACTACACAATTGCACTGCATGAACTCCTTACTCATGCAAAAGACAGCGTGCTTATAGCAATGCTTTCTGCAAGGACATACCCAAGGGACACTTTTGAATTCAATGAACTGGTCCTTCAGGACATGATAAACCTTGGGAAAAGAGGAGTTTATACAGAGTTAATACTCGATGGATCCAATTTCAACAAAGTCAATACTGTGCAGAACAAAGAAGAATTCATTGACCTTTTGAAACCTTATGGCATAAACGCCCACTTTGATTCGTATGATGTAACCACACACGCCAAATTAATTCTTGTTGATGAAAGCTATATTCTATTTGGCTCGACTAACTGGACATTACCTGCTTTCGAATGGAATGATGAGGGAAATGTGCTGATAATTTCAAAAGGACTATCAAAATACTTTAGAAAATACTTTGATGTTATAAAACAGGATTCTCCCACAAAACTACCATCATGGTACAGAACAAATTAGGAGGCAAAAATGTTTGTTAATATACTGCTTATTGTCATGTTTTCTACCATAGATACAGTAAAAATCGTATTTACAAACGATATAATAGGACAATTTGGAGAAAAAGGGGCAACCTTTATAAACCCTGTATTCCCACCACCACTTGGTGGAGCTGCGTCGTTTTACACTTATCTAAAAAATGAGAGAAAAAAATTTCCTGACCTTCTTCTTTTTGACACAGGCAATATGACAGGGGGATACGTGTCCGGACAAAAAGTGGACCTTGAAAAAACTGTTAAATTTTACAATCTCATGGGGTACAATGCAATGGTACCTGGCTGGAGAGAATTTTTCAAAGGTGAAAATGGACTTCTATACCTTAAAAAACGCGGAATCACACTCCTTGGCGCAAATGTTGTACAGAAAAACGATACTACAAAGAATTTTGACGGAATCTGGTCGTACAAAATATTTGATGTAAACGGTGTTAAAATCGGGGTATTCGGTCTAACAACTGAAAAAATGCCACTTTTTGCCGATGACTGGTGGATTAAAAATACATTCTTCCTGAGAGAGATCCCCACTGCTCGGAGGATAGTAAAGACTCTTAAGAAAAAGGGAGCTGATATAATTATATTACTTTCATCGACAGGCTCAAGCAGGGAAAAAGTAATAGCCGACAGTGTAAATGGAATAGACTTTATCTTCGGGGGTTTTATGGGATATGGTATGAGAGAACCATATGAAAACTATTATACTCACACAGTTCTTCTAAGGCAATATCGATATTTTGCCTCGGCAATGGAAGTTTCGATTTTTTATGATAAAAGCAGCCGGTGTATAACTGGCTACAGAGCAAAGCAGATAACTTTGATGGAAGAGGATTATGAACCAGACCCTGAAATTAAAAAGGAGTTTTTTGAATAAAACGTATGCTAAAAAGAAGGGGAGGTGATTTATATGCAAAATGTAGCGTTGTTGCTTTTGCTCCTTCTTACGCCAGGAGCAAAAAGGATACCCCTTGCAAGGGGGTCCAGGGTTGCTATACACAAGAGCAACGCATCAATCAAGCCCTATGATCCTTCGATAAAACCATCATTCTTCTACCTTCGTGAGATAAAAGAAAACGACATAAGAAAACATCTCAAACTAAATAGCAACATAAAAAGGGCAAAGGCACATATAGGAAAACTCACAAGAAGAGAATTAGCCTTCGAAAAAGTGAACGTGTCCTATGCAGAGATACTTGCCAATCTCCGAACACTTGAAGAATGGAAAGCCACCCAGCAAAAGATAAGACGAGGTGAAGTAAAAAACATCCAGATGGCTAAACTACAAATGGAAGAAAACGTGAGGAAGACCAGGCTTAATCTCGTGAAACAATTCGGCACGCCGGAAGAATACCGCGCAGAACTTGAAGCATACAAAAAATTTGAGGAATTTAAATCAAGATTCCTCAAAAACAAGGAGGCAATAAGATGAAGCGGCTATATGCTTTACTAACAATACTTCTTTTCTCTCTGCCCATTTCACTTAAGGCAGGTTATCTTCACAGTCATCTCGTAGAAACCCTGAAGAACAAAAAGAGTAATGATATCGTTAGAGTGATTGTTCACGTTAAAGGATATCCAGATTTCTCCTCATTCAAAGAAAACGATTATGCAGGAAAAAGAGCCTACCTCAAAGAGTACACCAGACTCACACAGGAACCCATAATTGATTATATTAGAAAGGTCTATCCAGAAGCGAAAATAATCAAACAGTATTGGGTATTCAACGGATTTGTGGCAGAACTTCCAAAATGGCTTATAGAAGACCTTGCAGCAAGAGACGATATAGATTATATAGTAGATGATTATAAAATCCAGTTAATCCAGCCACAGGAATATACAAAAACTGCATATCCCTCAGGCTCAGAACAAGTACCATGGGATAGAAAACTTATGAATGCCCACAAAGCATGGGAAATGGGTTATACCGGGAAAGGTGTAGTTTTAGGCATAATGGACACCGGCTCAGATGTTAAACATCCTGCTCTTAAAAATAAATGGAGAGGAATACAGGCCTGGGACGATGAGGCTTACGGAATGAGCACTCCTGAAGACCATGAAGGACATGGTACTTCTTGTTCAAGTATTATGGTGGGTGAATATAATCTCGGTATTGCGCCTGGAGCCAAGTACATTGTGGTTGCAATACTTGACTCATCAGGTAGTGGGAGTCTAACTGGAATTCACAATGGATTTTCCTGGATTGCCAATCTTCCCGATTCCTTAAAACCAAGAATTGTATCTAACTCATGGGGAATGGATGACTGGGATAACACCGAATTCTGGACAGATTGTTTAACGTGGAGGAATCTTGGGATATTGCCTGTTTTTGCAGCTGGAAACAACTCCGTTGCTCCTGACTCTCAGGATACACCTGGTACATTTCCAACAGTTTTAAGCGTGGGCGCCACAGATAAACGCGACCAAATACTTGATTACAGTGGAAGAGGTGGTGCTCCTCAACAGTCTCCATGGGATTCCACTGGAGCGTGGTACACTCCTGACTGGAATTTCCATAAACCCGATGTAACAGCACCAGCGGACCCTGTTCTTGCAGCATCCCCTGGAGGTAACTACATTAACGATTTTAACGGTACAAGTTCTGCAACTCCACATGTTGCAGGGCTTGCGGCCCTGATTTTGCAAAAAAATCCAGACCTTACTCTATCACAACTCTACAAAATTATAAGGGATAATACTTACAAGCCATGGGCACATGTTCGTGATTTTCCAAATGACACATTTGGCTGGGGAAGAGTGGACGCCTATAAGGCTCTAATGAACACTCCTGATCCTACTACACCTGATATATTTATTGATACAGTCCTTATCGGAGACAGGAACGGCGATGGAGATGGGTTCCTTGATCCAGGTGAAGACAGTATCGATCTTAACATTTATCTTACCAACTGGGGGACAACAGCAACGAATGTTCAACCTTATATAACTTACACATCATCTTCTTACCTTACAATAAATTCTTCTCCTGCTCCCATTCGTACTATGAATAAATACGACACGCTTGCTGCCACATTTAATGTCTCACTCAATGCATCACAACCTGAGAGCAGTTACATTTACCTCACCCTCAAGATTACAGATGATGAAGGCGATACACTCTATAGATTTTTCCATATATTTGTCCCCATGCAGGATAAACCTGCAACTACAGATACTCTTATAAACGATGATGGTAATGCATCATATAACACAGGAAATGATTCTCACTATGCGAATTGGGACTATTTTGCAGAAAAATTTGAAGTGGCTGCTCCTTGTTCCTTAAAAGCCATACAACTTTACTGGGACGGAACTGCCACAGCTGAGACACTCTTTGTGTGGCATCATAATGCAGATTACGATGCTCCGGACTCCACTTTGTGGGGATGGACTCTGATAGACGTGAACACTGCAGATGCCTGGACAACTGTGACTTTAAACAGTCCCATATACATTGGACAAGCTGGTTATTTCTGGGTAGGCGTGAGAAAATCTACAAGCACTGCTGTGCCATGGCAGGATGACGACGCTGCGCCTGATGGAGTTAATCTTTCTACAACAAACAGGCTTGACCCATCTTCATGGGATGATAGAAATTGGTGGTATACCTTTATGATGAGGCCAATTGTGGAAACTGAACCAATAACCAAGCCTAAAATAACCGAAGTAACTTCTTATAGGATAGACGATTCTGAATATGGAAACGATAATGGATACATAGACCCCGATGAGAAGGTGGCTCTTTACGTGGCACTTAAAAACATAGGAATTGCAGCAACCAATGCTACCGCAAAACTTTATTGTGCTGACAGTACCACAGAGCAAAGAGTGCGTATAATAGACTCTACTGCTTATATAGGCGAAATACAAAATGGTGATGAAGGTGGAACTAATAATAGTGACCCCTTCGTTATTCAACTTATAGATTCTTTTGTTGAAGACATGAGCGGTACGGATCCATCATTCATGCTTGTTATTAATTATAACTATGGTGGCGGAGGTTCCGGGACCGATACGGTGAACTTTACAATATCCGGACCATGGACACCGAAATCTTACACTGAATACTTCTATCCAATGGGGAGTGGCGGACTATACCTTTTAAATGACGCTGGGTGGAGTTATTACTTTGCGACATTCGCTCAATTTGGTATAGATACCCTCGACTCGGTGTACATAGATTCGGTCTATATCTATGGGTACAACAATGGAAGCAGTAGCAAAACTCTTGAATTCTATATATGGGACACTGATCCTGTAAACTTCACACCAAGGAATATACTCTATCAGGGAAGTGTATCTCTTGCCTCTGGAGCAAGCGGGTGGCAGGTTTTTGAGGTAGGTAAATGGGTGCCCGGTTATTTCTGGTATGGTCAAAATTCCAGTGTCCTTTCTACAGGTTCAGGACTTCATCCTGTTTGGTGGGGAGGACCTCTAATAGGTAACAATTATACTCTCGTAAGTTCCAGTGCAACCGATTGGTCAAGCCTAGCGGGAGCAGTGTATCTTCCACTAAGCGGATATATGGAAATAACCCATCACCATCCGCAAATATCCTATTACAGACCGCAGAATTGGGCATGGCCCATTGTGGTGAGTAACAGTTCAGGTGATTATGGAAACACCAATGTTGTATATGGCGACACTACCGTATATATAAGTGGATGGGTAGCCCTTGAAAGAACAGATTCAGCCGCCATCATACGCTCT
Organism: Caldifarciminota bacterium; assembly: GCA_027038175.1. Taxonomy (GTDB): domain Bacteria; phylum Hydrothermota; class Hydrothermia; order UBA1063; family CAJXJZ01; genus CAJXJZ01. The sequence continues at coordinate 51,110 of JALVYB010000060.1, forward strand.
GGTGATACAATGTGGAACTATCTATTCCTTGATAACTATAGTAGAGGAGCTGTTTATCTTTCTGGACCTGACACATTACCTGGATGGAGTTACACCTATTACACTGATTTTGTGGATACAATACAATCAGGGAGACACACACTCTACGTTGGTCTGGATTGGAACCATGTTATTCCGTCAAATGTTTTCAATGATTACCTCAGATACTGGGGACAGCCATACACATTCAGACCTCTCTGGAGGATGCAACCATATACTGTTTACAAATCAAAAGATCTGGCACCAGAACTATTCGGAGTCTCAGGCGGTTACAATCATCAAGCAGATATTTACAGAGTCAGAGTAAACGCACCTTCCTGGTATGTAGTTGCAATGAGAAACTATGGATATGGACAAAGCAGCGATAGTATCGACCTTGACCTGAGACTCTACACAGACGAGCCAACAAGTTCTACAACAGGCTTTACTCACGCAGTTGAGGCATCCATGCATGGACCTGACACAATTGAGGTAATTGGAATTGCCGGTATGGATATATCGACCTCAAGTAACTTCTGGTTTGGAGTTAACTCTTTTGGCACCATAAGAGACAGTTACTTTATTGAACTTGCCGCTCCTACATACTTCCTTGAATACAGCCCAACAGGAAGTCCTCTCGCAATTACAATGAACACAAACGATATGGCACACGTTGAAGACCTCTACATACCGGGCGGCACAGGAAATGTAAGCATTACAGTGACTAACAAGAGTACTACACAGGATATAGCAGTTTATCTACTGGGGACCAACTACGACCCTGCAGAAGACCCATATAAGACGCTTGACGAGGCATATGCAAAAGCAGATGCAAACGGTGCTGGAGGTGATGAAACCATTACATTCAACGTCACAACGGCCGACACCTTTGCTCTACTAATCATAAATAAAAATCCAACACAATCCAAAGCAACATTTGACCTTGAAATCAGCAATGTAGGATCTGCCCTAAGGGTAAACGAAGATAATACGCCTGAGATAACCCATCCGATGCTCCTTGTGCAAAACCCGGTTAATCAGAATGCTGCTGCGCTGACATTTGCATTACCCGAGAAAGAACAGGTTGAGATAAATCTCTTTGACCTCTCAGGTAGAAAAGTACAATCAGTATTCAATGGAATAGCAAATGCTGGCTACCATACCTACACTCTGAGAGACCTCCGTGCAGGGATTTACTTTGTGAGCATGAGAACCAGCAACACACACCTTGTAAGAAAATTCATCGTGATAAAGTAATGCAGTCACTTTGCTAAATAAAAAGGGGCGCTACGGCGCCCCTTTTTATTTCCCCTTCCTGGCTTTAAAATATAGGCATGTTTGTCAAACTTTTAATACTGCTTGCTCTTTTTAAACCACAAAAGGATATTGTTATACCTCATACCGGCATAACAAAAATTCAAAATGCATGTTCAGGCAAGGGACTTTTGCTTATGATTGACAATGAATGGGCATACTATAAACAAATTGGGAAAAATGTTTTTGTAAGACGCGATATAAACGACTCGTTATTCTGTAAAGATACATCAATACAAAAGGCTTTTAAATTTGATTTAGATGGAGATGGGAAATTCGAGAAAATCTCATACAAAAAAAACACCCTTAGAATCACAAACTACAGACTAAAAACAGAAACATACAGAAATGTGCTATCCTTTGCCTTTTATGATGCAGACAATAATGGCACGCCTGACCTTTTTTACACTGACACAAATAAAACCCTGCATTTTTTAAGGAACACAAAATCCAATAAAAATTTCTCTTTCGTAAAAAGCAGAGAGCTATACACAATCCTATACTTTACAAAGCGGAAAAAATACACCATTACAGTCCACCCTGCCCTGCTTGAGGGTATAATACCCCTTACAGGGTGGGAAAAAACAATCTTAAAATACAAAAACTCCACCATTGAGATTTCAAAGGGTATGGTGATAAATACTGAGAAACTTGCAAGTCCCATCGAATATGTTGACTTTATCAACGACACCCTGAAGATATCTTTTAATCTCTCTCACAATGTAACCTACAACATTTCCATAATAGGAAAGGATACTGTTAAGGTAGCCGAGGGGACCCTACCAAAAGGTGCATATAGATTTGAATACTACGTTGGTCCCCTGAAAAAAGGAACCTATAAGGTTAAACTTTCTATCAACAAAAAAGATTTCTTTGCTGATTTTGTAGTAAAATGAACCCTGTTTCCAACCTGCCACCTGTAGTAAGGGAAATACTGTCTACATATGAGTTCTATCTTGTTGGTGGAAGCGTGAGAGATATTCTACTCGACAAAACGCCCTCTGACTATGACCTTACAGGTTCAGACATTGCAAGAGTACTTGCCCATTTCAAAAAACATGGGAAAATCGTTCCCCTTGATGAGAAAGAAGGGGAATACAGGGTAGTCCTTAAAAACTTCTGGATTGATGTATCCAGGATGAAAGGTAAAACTATTGTTGAGGACTTACAGAAAAGAGATTTTACCATAAATAGTCTTGCTATTGATAAAAATGGTAACATCATTGATCCCTGTGGGGGAAGAGTGGATTTAAAAAACGGTATTATAAAAACATTCAAGGAAGAGAACCTTTTAAGCGACCCGTTAAGAATACTAAGGGCATTCAGATTTTATGCCACACTTGGTTATGAAATTGAAAAAGACACCCTGACCTGGATTAAAAAACACAAAAACCTTTTGGGTAATGTATCCGGTGAAAGAATCCATCAGGAACTTATTTTAATTCTCTCCTCTCAAAGAGTGTATGAGACCTTTAAACTCATGTGTGAGTTAAAAGTTATGGATGTGATTTTCCCCTGCGTAAAAAGACTTAGAGAAACAGCCCAGAGATACTACAATGAGCAGAACCTTCTCTATCATTCACTCATGGTTCTGAAATATCTTGAAGAGAACTTACAGAAAACAAAGGTTCACACACGTCCGGTGTTTATGCTTGGTGCATTTCTCCATGACATTGGAAAACCGCTTACAATAGCATACGATGAGGAAGGAAACACCCATTTCCACGGTCATGATAAAGAAGGTGCCCGGTTAATTGAAAAAAGACTAAAAGAATTAAAATTCTCAAACCGGGAAATAGATGATGTAAAAAAGATAATAGAATTCCACATGTATCCTCATCATCTTGCTGGTGTATCTGAGCTCACAAAGAAGGCAGTAGCCCGTTTTTTAAGAAGAACTGGCGAATACGCCGATTTTCTGCTTTACTTTGCCGAAGCAGATGCAAAAGCCTCGCCACCGAGAGAGGGTGGGATGACGGGCTATGAAAAATTACGAAATTTGATAAAAGAAATAAGAGAGGAATCAAAGGAAAAACCTCCCAGAATCTTAACGGGATATGACCTTATAGAACTGGGCTTTGAGCCTTCACCTCTCTTTAGAGTAATTCTTGAAGACGTAGAGGACGAATTTAAGGCGGGTACTTTGAAAAATAAGGAAGATGCTTTACAATATGTTAAAAAGAAATACAAACAGGAGGGAGCGTATGATACACATAGTACTGGCAATAGTGCTGTCAATCCCAACAGGGATAGCACAGCACCCGGTAAGGAATAACTTACAACCACCAAAAAACTCTATTGCACCGACTACAGAAACTAAAAATGACTATACTCACTCTCAAATACCATCTACTTACAGAGGAAGACTGGTTCCAATAAAGTTTCATAGATATACAAAAGGGCAAACACCTTCCAGAGAACCTCTACCGCTTTTTTCAGAGGATTTTGAAGGAACTTTTCCTCCCTCTGGCTGGCAGGTACAGTCACAGCAGACCGCAGATTCCACATGGCATCAGGACTCAAGATGGAGCCACTCCGGAAACTACAGTGCCATTGTATGGTGGTCATACCAGGACCAGAATGAATGGCTTATTACACCAGAAGTTGAACTTACAGGTTCTTCCACGGGACACTACTACTTCTCATTCTGGACCTACGCATATAAGGGGTCCACGCAGGGAGACCATTACTATGTCCTCATGTCCACTGACCATGGGGCAACATGGGACACACTCCTTGACTTTTCCAGTTACACAGCACCGGATACAGGATGGGTGGATACCCAGTATATTTTTGATGTATCATCTTATGCAGGTGATACTGTGCAATTTGCCTTCCAGGCAGTTGCAACAGGCGGTCTATGGTATATATGGGCGATAGACGATGTAGAGATATCCTCACCGTTCAATCATGATGTAGCAGTTCTCCAGATAACTTCTCCAGCATCTGATACAATTTTAAACGGAACGTATCCAATAAGAGCATTATTCAAAAATAAGGGTCTTTCCACTGATACATTCACTGCAAGGGCAGTTGTGGATTCTGAAAGCGTCACAGTACTGGATACATCCTTTGATATTGTCCTTGCACCAGAAGAGGTAATAGACACATCCTTCGGTGATTTTGATTTTACAGTTGACGGAGGACACTATACTGTTGTTATTTACGCTAACTCCTCAAACGACGAAGAGACGTCTGATAATACACTTGCAACAAGTATATATGCATACAACCCCCATCACGGTGGACCAGATGAATTTGGTTACACATTTTTAGATAGCGATGCCCCAACAGGTCCTTCATTCAACTGGATTGACCCAACTTCCGGCACAGAACTAACGCTGGGAGATGATGATACAGTAACCATTCATCTTCCCTTCCCGTTTAAATTCTATGATGCAACAATAAACTCACTTATCCTCTCATCTAACGGATTCCTATCCACCTACTCCAATGGTACAGGTATTGCTAACAGAAATCTGCCAGATACAACAAGAGAGAACATAATAGCCCCATGGTGGGATGACCAGAATCCCTCTGCACAGGGACACATTTATTATTACGTGCCATCGGATTCATCCTATGCACTCATTGCATTTGTAAATGTTCCACACTATGGCCAGACCGATGGTAATACTTACGAGGTGATACTGTATCCAAATGGTAACATATTGATGCAGTATGAACATCTTGATACAGCATACATAGACGGAAGCACTGTGGGTATTCAGGGAGGACACGGATACAACAACTATTATCTTTTATACACTTACAACGGTTCACCGATTTTGCCACACGACTCACTCGCAATTCTCTTTAAATATCCTGTATACAATTACCAGTTAAGCCTCACTGACATAACAGCCCCATTTATGTTTCCTCTCCATTCTTACGATAATCCTGTAATAGATGTAACAATCAGTAACCTCGGAATAAATCAAGTAGCCAATGTGCCAGTCGTTCTTGAAGTGTGGAAAGACACAGACCTTATTATTCAATCAACCGACTATGTATCACTTGATAGTTTTGCAACCACCACAATGAGTTTTGAAATATCCGGTCCACTTCTTTCATCCGGTAAATATGACGTTGTTGTTTATCACCAACTTTCACAGGATGAAAGGCACGACGATGATACAATAAGAACTTACTTTTACTTAACAGATGCAACCATAGATTTTGAGAATGGGTATCCTCTGTTCAGCCTTCAAAGTGGATGGGAATGGGGTGCCCCCACATACGAGAGTGCACCCTCAGCATATAGCGGAAATTATCTTGTTGGCACAGTACTCGATGATAACTATGAAAATGACGCCAATTACATAATGGAGAGAAAGTTCGTGGTAACAGGTGCAAACCCCACTTTATTGTTCTATCACTGGTACGATATTGAATCCAGATATGATGGAGGAAACGTTAAAATATCAAGGGATGGAGGACAGACATTCGATATACTAACTCCTATGGGAGGCTACCCGTATGATTCAATAAATGGAAATAACTCCGGTATTCCCAATGAACCTGGATTTTCTGGCCATTTGAAGAAATGGGAACTTGCAGTTTTCCCTGTCACAGGATGCAATAATGGGGATACTGTTATTATAAGATGGCAGTTTGGCTCAGATGGGTCTGTCAATTACCCTGGATGGTATATAGACGACGTGGCAGGTATTGACCTTGAACCGTATTACCCAGAGCACGACCTTATGGTTATGAATATAGGTCCTGAATCAGTGGTCGATGCAAACTCATACTTCATACCACAGATTACTGTGATGAACCAGGGTAAAAACTCTGAAGATGGTGTTCTTGTTGCAATCGTTGATTCCGAAGGGATTAATTTACAGGGACAGACCATCCAATTCCATCTCAATGCCCTTTCCAGCCAAACGTTCTATCTTGACCCTGTATTCACCGGTGAACCGGGAATATATTACCATGTTAAAGCCCATATTTTACCGGTAAGCGGAGAGGATACGACAAACAATACCCTTACAAAAACATTTGTCACTGCCAATCTTGTCAAGGCGATTGAGGTACCTGTTGCCACTACTAACCCTGACATAGATGGGATAATCAAGGATGGAGAATGGGATGATGCGATAAAAGTTGATATTTCAGACATATACGGGCAGACAGGGACAGTGGTAGAGCCTCTTTCTGCAACACTTTATATGAAACTCGACACTGTTCTGGGACGTCTATTTGTAGCAGTATCTCAGAAAGTGGATTCCACCTATGACGATTATGACCAGATAGGACTATTCTTTGATGATAACAACGACGGTCTCTTCCCGGCTCCAGGTAATAACTCAGAAGGAAATTACTGGTTAGTCTATCACCCATCTGGTATAAGCTTTATCTATAGACCACTTTACAGTGATGGAACTGTTGGAGACACGGTATCACTCAATTTCCAGAGGGGCATAGGTGGCACCAATGGGACGATTACATACGAAGCAGAAATACCACTTGGATCTCAGGATGAATATATAGGCGTAGACCCGCATGACACCATGGGATTCTTCATGTATGCTTATAACGCCTCAAACGACACATATTATGGCTGGTGGCCTCAGGACCTCTCAATGAATAACTGGAACAAACCCGCTTACTATGGCAAGATATACATGACCGAGTGGACAGGAGTAAATGAGAAGAGGGATAACGTAAATAAATTCAGGCTGTTAACAGAGAACACGATTTTCAAAAAGAATATTTCACTCAAACTGAACGTACCAGAAAAGAGCAACATAAGGGTAAGGCTCTTTGACATTCAGGGACGTGTTGCAAAAGATAATACATATACACTTAGCGCAGGTACTCATACGATAAATATAGCGAGGAACCTTAAAAACGGAATTTACTTCATCCAGATAAACTCAAAAGACAACACCATCCAGCGAAAAATTCTTATAACAGAATAATAAAAAAGGGGGCAAACGCCCCCTTTTTATTTCCGCTATATTTCTTTTATCATTAAACAATGTCCATTAAACGTTCCCCTATTTACTATCTCTCACTCTCTTATCTCTTTACTCTCTTTGTTTCTATCACAATGCAAACAATAGTCCTCGGCGTTTTTGGAATTCTATTCCTGTTTTCCATTCAAAAACGCATAGAATATATAAAAAACAGAACTGCTGTCGCATTATTTATATTTTTCTTCACAGCCCTTTTTACCTCACTTTTTTCATCTTATCCTCTTTACGCGATCAAAAAGGCCTCTGGCCTGTTTTTTGAGACCTTCTTTGCCCTTCTTTTGGGCATGTACTCAGCAGAATACAGTGAGGATATAAAAAAATACGCCATCCATTTTTTCGTAATATTTGCAGGGGTTGTGCTTATTCTTTACCTCATTTCACCCTATAAATTTTCCCCTCTTATTAATAGACACGGCGTATTGACAGGTTTCCTGGGTGGAAAACTCACCTACCCCGGTGTCATAACCTCATTTGGTAGTGTTATCACTGAGAAACTCTCATATAGATGTGGTATCACTATATGCTCTGCTGCCCTTATTTTCCTTCTCACACTTGCTTTTAACGGTTCAAGAAGCTATATAGTTGGTGTATTCCTATCTGCCATTACTCTACTGGTTATTAACATTAAAAAACTGAAAAATACCTTTATCCCAGCCCTTATACTCGGAACTTTGCTAATACTGATTATACCACAATCAAGGGCACGTATTCTAAGTATGGAACCGGGTAGAATGGACAAAAGCATACAGATAAGATTTCATCTCTGGGAAATAGGTATGGATGTGGTTAAAAAACATCCTCTAACAGGAATTGGGTTTGAGACATGGCCTCTTTTTGCAGATAGCATTATTAACAAAAGTGAAGATACCTTCTTAAAAAGCGTTCTTACCCAAAATAATATTGACACACGGGCAGTACGAGGACATCTGCATAATACATACCTCATGATGCTTGTAAACGGTGGCGTAATTTTGTTCGTCTCTTTTATTTACCTTATATTTACAATGCTGAAAGAGGCTTTTTTACTGGAAGACAGGATGAAATTTGCGCTTTTATTCATGCTAATTACCTTTTTCATAGCAGGCTTCTCTGAATACAATTTTTCAGATACAGAGGTTATCCATTCTGTGTTCTTCTTTACGGGCCTATACTTAGGAGGCAAAAGGTCATAATGAAAATCTCCCTTGTTGTAATCACGTATAACGAAGAGAAATACATAAAAGGGTGTATTGAAAGTGCGAGGGATATTGTAGATGAAGTTGTGATTGTGGATTCTTTTTCCACTGACAGAACCGTGGAGATAGCAGAGTCGCTTGGAGCAAGGGTTTTAAAACGGGAGTTTAAAGGATACGCAGATCAGAAAAACTTTGCAATAGACAACGCGAATGGAGAATGGATAATCTCACTTGATGCGGACGAGAGACTATCCCTCAAGTTAAAAGAGGAGATTAAAAAACGTATAGGCAAAGAAGAATATGTGGCTTACTATGTCCCGAGAAAAAACTATTATATGGGAAAACCCTTAAAATGCTGGTCACCTGATAGAATTGTTCGGATAGTGAAAAAGGGAAAGGCAAGATGGCAGGGGCTTGTTCATGAAAAAATGATGGTAGAGGGAAAAACAGGCGTAATGAAGAATCCCATAATCCATTATCCTTTTGAGAACCTGCAGGACCAGTACAATAAAAACCTTAAATATGCAAGGCTTCTTGCAGAAGAAAAATATAAAAATGGCGTGAAGTTTAAAGTAATAGACCTCCTGTTGCGTCCCTTTTTGAACTTCTCAAAACATTTCTTTCTTAAAAGATGTATGTTTGAGGGGATAAGAGGTCTTATTTTTTCGCTGTTTTACTTTTCATACACTGTATGGAAATACAGTTTTCTTTATGAACTCTATCACACGGAGGAGGAAGATGGTAAAAACCTATGAAATAACCCTTCATACACACGGTTTCTGTGACATACATGATATAACAGACACGGTACGGGAAAAATTAAGAGAATCCGGGTTAAAAGAGGGCATGTGTCTTGTTTTTATACCCGGTGCAACAGCAGCTGTAACGACGACAGAATACGAACCAGGCAACGTGCAGGACTATAAGGAATTTATGGAAAGGTTAATACCCAGTGATAAGCCCTATCACCATAACGCTACATGGCACGATGGAAATGGTTTTTCTCACCTTCGGGCAAGCCTTCAAAAAGCCTCTTTATGCGTGCCTTTCAAAGATGCCCGTCTTATACTTGGAACATGGCAAAACATTGTAGTTATAGATTTTGATAACAGGGCAAGAACGAGAAAAGTAGTCATCCAGTTTCAGGGGGAATAAATGCACAAACATTCATGCCCCATTATAATAAACCTTAACAGCGGAGGTTTTTATGTCCCAAAAAGAAATTATTGAGGAAATACAGAGATTAAAGAAAGAAAAGAATGCGGTAATTCTTGCACACAACTACCAGAGAGAGGAAATCCAGGAAGTCGCAGATATTATAGGAGACTCTCTTGACCTCTCAAGGAAAGCACAGAATATAGAAAAAGATATCATTGTATTTGCAGGCGTGAAATTCATGGCAGAAACTGCAAAAATCCTGTCTCCCGAAAAGAAAGTGCTACTTCCTCATCCAGATGCCACATGTGAGATGGCTGATATGGTGACAAGGGAAGATGTTATAAGATTAAAGAAAGAGCATCCTGATGCTCAGGTTGTATGCTACGTAAATACATACGCAGATGTAAAGGCAGAGTGTGATATATGCTGTACCTCAAGAAACGCAGCAAACGTTGTAAAAAGCCTTGAGGCAGAGGAAATTATCTTCATCCCTGACAGAAACCTGGCAAACTACGTTCAAAAACAGGTACCTGAGAAAAAAATTATACCTTTTGACGGATACTGTTACGTTCACGATGAACTTATCACAGTAAAGGATGTTATACTTCAGAAAGAAAAGCACAAAGACGCCCCCGTGATTACACATCCTGAGGCAAGAGAGGAGGTACTTAAAATCTCTGATTATGTGGCATCAACAAATGGGATGATAAAAGTTATAAAAGAAGTGGATGCAAAGGAGTTCATCATTGCAACAGAAATAGATATGACAACAAGGCTAAAAAGGGAATTTCCGGATAAAACCTTTTATCCGGCAAGTAAAAATGCCATTTGCAGGGGTATGAAAACCATAACGCTTGAAAGTATTTATAGAAGTCTGAAGGATGAAGTATACGAGATAACACTCCCTGATGAGATAATCAAAAAGGCAAAAGACGCCATCTTAAAAATGATTGCAATATCATGAAAAAGGGGATGGATTATGGCAAAACTATTTGAATACCAGTCAAAAGAAATACTGAAAAAATACGGGATAAAAATACCCGATGGTGGCATTGCAAAGACTGCCGATGAAGCAGTCAGGATAGCAGATGAAATCGGTTACCCTGTGGTAATAAAGGTTCAGATATGGGAAACAGGCAGAAAGGGAAAGGGCGGTATCGCATTCTGTGAAGATGCCGAATGTGTCCGTGAGAACGCTGAAAAATTCCTTGGAATGAAGTGGGGACAGTTTACTGTTGATACAGTTCTTATAGAAAAACGCCTTCCCATAAAAGCAGAATACTTTGCCGGATTCATTATTGATGACTCAACTGCTCAACCTGTACTTATCTTTTCAAGCATAGGCGGGTCTGGTATAGAGGAAATAGCAAAAGAGCATCCTGATAAGGTTGCCAAGATGCATATTGATTACGGTAGAGGACTCTATTCTTACCAGGCAAGGGAGGTGGCAAGAAAGGCTGGAATAAGAGGGAAAATACTAAACAAAATAGGCACAACACTGGCAAAACTTTACAAAGCCATGAGAGAATACGATGCAAGAAGTCTTGAAACAAACCCCCTGGCACTTACAGAGGATGGAGAAATAGTTGCACTTGACGCCCATATAGTTATTGACGACTACGGTGTTTACAGACATCCAGACCTTGGTATAGAAATAGCCAGAGAATTTCCAAGACCTGCCACAGAGCTTGAAAAAATTGCGTGGAATGTTGAAAAGAACGATTACAGGGGAACATTCTACTTCATACAGATGGTAACCGATGTGCCACCTGATGGAAAACATATTGCCTTCCACGGTGCAGGTGGTGGTGGTTCAATGATGAGTATGGATGCTGTATTAAACGCTGGCTTTAAAATAGCAAATTTCACAGATACAAGCGGAAATCCTCCAGCCTCAAAGGTATATAGAGCAGCCAAGATTATTCTCTCACAGCCAAATGTGGTTGGCTATTTTGCATCAGGTTCAGGAGTGGCATCACAGGAACAGTTCCATTCAGCAAGAGGATTTGTAAAGGCGTTTTTAGAAGATGAAGTTGACATTCCTGCTGTTTTAAGACTCGGTGGAAACTATGAGGAAGTGGCTATAGAGATTCTACACACTTATCTAAAAGACCTTCCTGTTAAGGTAGAGGGCTATGGCAAAGATGACTCACCTGATTTCTGTGCGGAGAGACTTAAAAAACTTGTCGAAGAGAACGGTGGAAAACTCCATAAAGTAAAGCCTCACAAAGAATTTGAACCAAAGGGCACTGAATACAAAATAGAAACAATGACAGGTGCCATTTACATTGACCATGAAGTATGCGAGAAGTGTGATGAAAAACCCTGTGTCGAAGCATGCCAGTATGATGTTATTGAGTTAAAGGATGGAAAACCTGTTCTGAAAATTGACCCTGAAGAGGCACGCAAAGGTAAATGCACAGAGTGTCTTGCCTGCGAGATTGCCTGCCGTTTCCACGGAAAAGGCGCACTTCATATACACCTTCCAATTCCAGGACTAAAAGAGTATAGAGACAAAATCATAAAAGAGCAGGGGGTGTAAAATGGCTATTTTAATAGATGAAAATACAAGAGTTCTTGTACAGGGCATTACAGGAAGAGAGGGAAGAACAAGAACCCGCCTTATGAAGGAATACGGCACCAACGTAGTGGCGGGAGTTACTCCAGGTAAGGGTGGTCAGGAAGTAGAGGGCATTCCCGTATATGACACAGTGTTTGAAGCATGGGAAAAGCACGGACCAATAGATGCATCTGCGATTTTTGTTCCTGCACCGCTTGTAAAGGAAGCAGCCCTTGAGGCAATTGAAGCAGGTGTTAAACTGCTTCTTTTAGTACCGGACAGGGTTCCCATTCATGATGTGCTGGAGATTTACGATTATGCAAAGAAAAAGGGAGCAAGATTTATAGGACCCAATACACTGGGTATACTGAGCCCGGGTAAGGCTGTTATGGGTATGATTGGTGGTAGAGCAAAATCAGCAAGGGAATGGTTTAAACCGGGTCCTGTGGGTGTTACATCAAGGAGTGGTGGAATAACAAGTGCTATATCCTATTACATTTCAAAAGCAGGACTCGGACAATCCACAATTGTTCATGTTGGTGGAGACGCAGTTGTGGGACTACCCCACCCTGAGATTGTGAAACTCTTTGAAAAAGACCCCCAAACAGAAGTAATTGTAATGTTTGGAGAAATTGGCACATCACAGGAAGAAAGGGTCGCAGAACTCATTAAAAATAAAGAAGTTACAAAACCACTTGTTGCCTTTATCGGTGGAAAGGCTGCCCAGAAAGGGACCCGTTTTTCCCATGCTGGAGCCATTGTAGAAGGTAACAGGGGTTCATGGGATAGTAAGGTAAACGCTCTAAGAGACGCAGGTGCCATTGTGGTTGATAGAATAACAGACATTCCAGAGGCAGTTAAGAAGGTACTTGGAAAATAGGAGGTTTAAAAATGGGAGAAAATCACTGGACCACTAAAATTACAAAAATTGAGCCCAACAGAATCTATGTAAGGGGACATAGAATAGACAAGTTAATGGGAAAGATTACATTTCCACAGGCAATTTATCTCATTTTGAAGGGAGAACTTCCAGATGCAAACACCGGGAAAATGATAGATGCCATATTCGTGTCATCCATTGACCATGGTGCAACCCCTCCATCAACACTCGCAGCAAGGACAATAGCCTCAACAGGAAGCCCTCTTAATGCAGCCCTTGCCGGTGGAATACTCGCCATTTATAAGTGGCATGGTGGTGCCATTGAACAGGCGATGCATCATTATATTGACGTAATAAATATTTCAAAAAACGAGAATATAAGCATTGAGGAGGCAGCGTACAAATTCACAAAAGCATCATTAGATGCAAAGAAAAGACTTTCAGGTTTTGGACATAGATACCATACCAATGACCCGAGAACACAGAAACTGTTTGAAATAGCAAAAGAAACAGGCTTTTATGGCGATTATGTGAAGGCTGCACTCTCAATAAAAGATGCCATAAAAAAGATAAAAGGCAAAGACTTACCCATAAACGTGGACGGTGCAATTGCAGCGGTGCTGTGTGAGATGGGATTTCCACCAGAGCTTGGAAACGCATTTTTCATTATAGCCAGGACTCCAGGAATGATTGCTCATATATACGAAGAGCAAACCGAGATGAAACCCATGAGGAAAATAGACCCTGTTGACCACGAATATATCGGGGAGGTGTACGATGAGGAATAAAATAGTAGAACTCTTCCCAAGGATTAAAGACATTAAAGACGATGACTTAAGGGAGAAGACCATTACATGCTGGGAACGTTCCCTTGCACTTTCTCCATTTGATATAGACGACCTTGATAAAATACCCTTCACCCTTCTTTTAGAAGAAACAGACATAAGCCTTTTAAAACACACAAATGCAGTAACAAACACAGCCATAAAAATAGCAGAGAGTTTCATTGAAAATTACGGGGAGAAAAAGCCCGTTAATATGGACTGGGTTATATCAGGAGCCATTTTGCATGATGTAGGAAAGGTACTGGAATTTGAAAGAGACGAAAACGGGAAGGTGGTAAAAAGCTATCACGGAAAAAGACTACGCCATCCAGTGTCCGGGGGAATAGTCGCAAGTGAAGTAGGACTTCCTCTTGAGGTCGTGCATATCATAGTGGCACACTCCAAGGAAGGGAACTTCACAAAACGCATAACTGAATCATGGATTATTCATCATGCTGATTTTGTAAACTTTGAACCCTTCAGGGATTAATTCCTGAAACGAGCAATTCTCTTTAGCGAAAGGGGCATCATGCCCCTTTTATTTTATAAACTTCTGGAAATAGTTTTCCATTTTCATGGTTTTTCTCGTATATTATAAATATGACCTTTTCGTCATTTTCTAAAGACGTGCTTACAATTTTTAAGGACGGCATAGAAAGACCTCTGAAACTCTCAGGGTCGCTTATGTTTATTGATGTCAAGAGTTTCACCAGCATGGTTGAACAGGCACAGTTTGAAAGTGAAGAGAAATTAGAAGAATTGCTTGATAGAATTGAACACGTATTCACCCTTATACACAACTCCGTAGAAGAAGAGGAAGGAGAAATCGCATTTATAGCAGGCGATGCAATGCTTGTGTACTTCAAGAACGACCTCACGCAGAAAAGGGCACTTAAAGCAGGAGATAAAATACACAAACGCCTCAAAGAAGTGGAATTAAAGGTGAAAGGGGGAATAACGACAGGAGACTTCTACATTATACCGGTAGATTTCCCGAGAAGAAGAGACTTCGTATTTTATGGCATGCCACTTGATGAGGCCTCACTACTTGAAAAGAAAGCAGAACCAGGCAATTTCCTTTCAAAAGATAGATTCTTTGACACAGATTATCCGTCACATACCAGAAAATTAACATCATCACCCCACAATAGTTTATATAATCCAAAAGTGGAAACTTACAAAAGGGTGAACTTCACTGGAGAATGGAGAAACATAACATCCATGTTTTTGAAATATCATGGAGATACAGCAGAGTTTTTTGATTTCATTAGAGACCTCCAGGAAAACTTTTACCCCTATATAAATGCTCACAAAATTTATCTTGACTCCATTTTGATGATTGATAAAGGAAATCACCTGTTTTTTACATCGGGTTCTCCTGAAACAACAAGATACAGGGTAAAAAATCTCCTTGATTTTGCTCTTTTATTAAAAGAAGCCTATCCCCATAAACTCAGCATTGGAATAAGTAATGGTAGAGCCATCAGTGGTTTTATAGGTAGCAATAAATTTAAAAAATTCACCACAATAGGAGAAACTGTAAATATTGCTGCAAGGCTCATGCAAACTGCTAAAATAGATGAAATCCTATTCAGTTCAGAGTCAAAATATTTCGAAAAGGTCTTCTCTTTCAAATTTTATGGAAACATTAGAGTAAAAGGGAAGAATCTTCCACTCGAGACCTATCTTCTAACCGGCAAGAGATCAGAACAACTTTCACACGGTATATTTGTCAACAGAACAAAAGAAATAGACGAGATAAAGGGATTTATATCGTCTCATGATGCCGGTGTGGTACTCATAGAAGGAAGTGCAGGGATTGGTAAAACATCACTTCTTGACAGAATCATAATGAGCCTGAAAAGATACAGAGTTTTGAAATACAGTGCACAGGAACACGCTATAGAAAGGTCATATAGTTCTTTAAAAGATATTATAAATATGCTTTATCCAAAACCCGGTCTTCCTGATAACATTCAAAAATTTGTAGAGGAATTTCTTGTGGGAGAATTAACAGACACAAAGGCTATAAATACCGCTCTTCCGGGAATTCTTGAGTCTCTTATCAATAACTTAAGACAACATAATAAAGTAATTCTTGCTATCGATGACTGGCACCTCGTGGACAAAGCGAGTAAAAAGGTTCTAAGAAGTCTTATTAATAGAAACCCGTGTATATTCATGCTAACCGCAAGAAGATTCGATGGGCAAATAGTAGAGCACACAAAAGACACCGGCATCCTTTTACATCTCAAGCCTTTATCACGACAGGCCATAAAGGAGTTTCTAAATCTTACTCTCGGAGGGACAGCACACGAACTCCTTATAAAATTAATGAAAGAGAAAACGGCAGGGAACCCTCTTGCTCTCAAACATACTATATCTTATCTCTCTACTAATAGTATGTTAAAGCTGCGTAATGGGATGTGGATTACAAAAGGTACAATAGACGTACCCAAAGATATTTACGATGTGTTCCTTCTCTCATTTGAAGAACTACCTGAAGAAGAGCAGGAGGAACTTAAACACCTTTCAGTATTCGGACACAGCATTCCTCTAAATCTTTTTAAAAGGTATAAAAAATACGCCGGACTTACCATTACCCTGCCTAAAAATGCCATATTAAACGGTATAGTCCATATAAAACGTGATATAATCTCCTTTACCCAGCAAACATACAGAGAAGCAATATACGAATCCATTTTAAAACATAAACTAAGAGAGATACACAAAAAAATTGCAGAATTTATGGAACAGCATCAGGATATCATTGATGAAGCGGCATATAACATAGCAAGACACTATGTAGAGGCTAACATAAAAGACAAAGCCATTTACTACATAGACGCTGCTCTATCTGATATAACTTATAAAAACGACTACTACAAAAAAATTGAACTCATTAATATGAAACTCTCCATTACCCATTCTCCGGATTTTAAGTTATTTGAAACCCTTTCTAACCTGTATGCTAATATCGGGCTTTACAATAAGGCAATATCTACCCTTGAAAACGCCCCGGAAAGAAATAATGAGGAAAGACTCCGCAAACTACTTTCTATAACTCATCTGCTTTTAGATATGAACGAGATAGATAAAGCAGGAGAACTAATAAGTATACTTAATAAACTCAGAGTAGAACAAGATATCCCAGCACCGAACCTGTACGTATCATATAACAACGTCTTAGGTCTTTATTATCTGAACCTCCGTAAACCGGAAAAGGCACTTGAATATTTCCAGCAAGGGTTAAAAACAGCCTTAAAAAACAACATGGTCAACCAGATAATACCTCTTGCAGGGAATAAAGCCTCAGCACTTTCATATCTTAGAAAATACGATGAAGCTTTGAAAAACTACAAACTCATGTTAAAGAATTTACAGCACGACACCCAGGATGTATGGAGGGAAATTGGCATCTACATAAACATGGCAAATATCTACCAATGGAAAGACGACTACAAAACATCAATAGATTATTACAAAAAAGCGACTTACTTATCACTTAAGAACAGATTGTATTATCCCTATGTCCTTGCAGAACTAAATCTTACCTATGTGCTTTTATCTTATGGAAAATACGAAGAAGCGCTCTCTGAATTAAAAAAACTTGACAAATACATTACCGTTGTCAACTACAAATGGGCAAGAGGAAGGTTTTTCGCTTTAAAAGGAGAACTTCTCGCCTTTAAAGGGGATTTTGAAAACTCCAGAAAATATCTGCAGAACGCACTTAATGTATTTTTAAAAACCAACATGTTGCACGATGCAGGTACTGTGTTTGCATTTCTTCTTGCTTTTGCTTTACTCGAGAGAAACCAGAACAAACTATTAGAGTTACACAAACAAATCAAAAAGTATCCGTATATCCACAACGCATTCTCAGATTTTTTCAAACACTTTAGTGAATATGGGTTTAGCAAATTAAACGAGCTGGCCACCCTGCTTGGAAGTTCGCTCGCAGAGAAATTCGTACTATCCAATCTAAAGAAATAACCTGGACAAAGTTTTGTGCATTACTTTATGCTTAATTGCGGCGCTCCACTGCGAGACATGTTTAAAGCGAAAGTACTTGACATTACGGAACTCAAGTATTATACAAATACACCTTCAAGGTGTATCGTTCTTTGAAAAGGGGGCGTATGGACTCGACGGGGCCAGAAGGCCTCCGAAAGTGCATGCAGGGCGTGGGACCCTTAAACCCACACAAAATAACTGCCAACACAAATTACGCACTGGCTGCCTAAATAAAGAGCAGCCCGTCCCCCGAAAGGCTCCACCCACTTTCGGGTAGGGCGTCATAAAGGGTGGAAGCCCTGCATGGCATACCCGGTCTGCTGTGCAGGGTTAAAAAAGACCGGGCTCTGACCTTTTAGACCTGCCCGTGGGTCAGGGTCAGAGTATAAACACGGGCTAAGCATGTAGGGCTTTCGGAGGCCGGGCAACCGGACGCGGGTTCGATTCCCGCCGCCTCCACCAGTTTTATTTACTGAATATAAAACTCTTCCTGGACAAACGAAGGTTTATAAAATATCCTAACGACAGAAAAATCAGTATTGATAATTTTATAGGACAGAGAGAATGAAACTTGTACATTAAATTAAAACCACCTGCGACAAGAGGTACCAGCACAAAAGACACAATAAGCTCCTTAAGTGAATTTATTCCTCTCTCAAAACCTGCTCTTGAGAATATCATGGATGGCCTCACATAAAACAAGATATGAAGGAAAAGGTAACTTGCAGTAAGCCCGTAAAGTTCTGAAATAATTATAAGCCTTAACGATATACCTTTTAAGAGAAAAACAAACAACACAAATAGTGCATACGGCATAATTATAAAAAGAAAGCCCGCGTCTATAGCAGTTGCTACAATTGCACCGTTTTTCAAAGGAGCCCTCTGAAGTATCCAGAAAGCCCTGTATGAATCGCTGATAAACAGAGCAAGAGACGCTATAACACTCATAAACACAAGGGTCCATACACCGAAAAACACTATATCCAGACCATTCATTTTAAAACTCCACAAGAGAAGAACAACTACATTGATAATAACAGGAGATATAAGGGTTCTCTTGGTTATTTTACTTCTCAATAAATGAGTGAGTATTAAACTGAAAATTGCGATTTTCTTTCTGTTTTTAACAAATGGAACTCTGGAAAACTCTCTAACTTTCTCTTCTTTGTTGTAACCCTTTTCATCAAAACCGAGTAATACAGCCAGCACAAAAGGCATAACGACATACAAAATTGAAATAACAATGCTCAATATTCCATTGTCTAAGTTTACAAACCACGTAAATGGAAGAAGTTTAAAATACCACACAGAATAAACATCCCCTGCGTCAATTAGGTCAAGCAAAGGTGCAAGGCTCGGTGCCATCGCAAAAATAAGCCCAAATACAACACCAAGAGCAATTTGAACCTTCGTAACCACATCCCGTGAATCTGAGCGCTTGAAAATCCTGAGCAGTAGTGCATAAAGGAGCATACTAAAAGCCATACTAAAAAACGTGTTAAAAAGTAAAGAGAAAAACAGGTGAAACACCGGAATAGATTTGTTTACCAAAAATGCTGCACCCAGGAGATTCCCTGAAGTCACAGCAAAAGTAAATAAAAGTCCAAACAATACAATAAGCAATCCCTTGGATATATAATACTCATTTTGTGGTACAGGAAGCCTGCTTATTATTTTAATATCTTCTTCAAAAAAGATGAAATGTTTAAGGTCAAATATAAAACTCATTAAAAGGTACAGGAAAAATATAGTTGAGAGAGAAAAAAGGACGGTTTTGAATCTCATTCTTAGATAGAGAGCAGCCATGAAGAAGGAGACAATAAATACAGCAATAAAATAGAGTACTTCAGCCTTTCTGCGAATTTTCCTTCTTCCCAGGAAGAAGAGCGTTAAATCCTTATAAAAAAGATAATAAAGCCTTTTTACAGACATTATCAGAGGAGTTTTTTGGCTCTTTCAACCTTCTCTGAAAGCGCATCCTTCCCGGTAAGTTCTGTAAAAAATTCCTCAAGGGATGACATTCGCATTATTTCATCCATTGTCCCACTCGCTATAACTTTTCCCTTTGATATTATCACCACCCTGTCACATACCTTTTCAATCACCTCAAGTATATGGGATGAAAACAAAATAGCCTTGCCTTTATTCCTCAAATCCTTCAATATTTCTCGTACTATGATTGTTGACTCTGCATCCATACTCGCAAGTGGCTCATCAAGGAGAAGGATGTCCGGATCAGTCATAACAGTAAGAACAAACAACAATTTCTGTTTCATCCCCTTGGAAAAACCATAAATCTGTCGACCTAAATTGTCTGAGAGTCCAAAAACTTCAAGAAGTTCATATGCCACCTCTTTTCGTGATGCATCAAGTTCGTATATGTTATAGTAGAAATTAACTGCTTCTTTCACAGTAAAATGTTCGTATATAGAAGCCTCCTCGGGAAGGTATCCCACTTTCTTTTTGTACTCAATATCTTTTGCAGGGTCTATACTCCTTCCTCTATATAAAATCTCTCCACTGTCAAACGGTATTACACCGCCGATTACATTCAAAGTAGTTGTTTTACCGGCTCCATTAGGACCAAGATATCCAAGAATCTCCCCACTGTTCAGGTGAAAATTTATTCCTTTAAGGGCTTCAAAACTGCCATAAAATTTACGGAGGTCTTTTACTTCTAAAAGTTTTTCAGATAAAGAGTGCACTTACTGATTCCTCTTCATGAATTCTTCTTATTG
Source organism: Caldifarciminota bacterium (assembly GCA_027038175.1). Lineage (GTDB taxonomy): Bacteria > Hydrothermota > Hydrothermia > UBA1063 > CAJXJZ01 > CAJXJZ01. The sequence continues at coordinate 71,778 of JALVYB010000060.1, forward strand.
CTTCTGCAAGAAGAGGAGCAACTGATAATATTTTCAACTTTTTCATGTTAAATTTTCTTTTATGCTCTATGGAATTTGTAATAACAACCTCATCAAGCGGTGCTTTGCAGAGTTTTTCTTCAGCATTATCTGAGAAAAGAGCATGTGCCGCTGCTACCTTTATCTCAAGGGCACCGAGTTCCTTAAGTTTCTGTGCTGCTACAACTATGGTATTGCCAGTATCAATAATATCATCAAGTATAAGTAGTCTTTTGTTTTCCACATTGCCTATTACATGCAATACCTCGGCAACGTTGGGCTCAGGACGTCTCTTGTCTATCAATGCAAGCGGTAAATTACCCAATTTTCTTGCTATTGCCCGTGCCCTTTTTGTAGCACCCACATCAGGCGCAACAACCGTCCACTCCTTTGCATCGAGTTCACCGAAATACTCTTTCATAACAGGTGTAACAAAAAGATTATCAACAGGAACATCGAAAAATCCCTGTATCTGATCTGCATGAAGGTCAAGCGTCAATACCCTATCAACACCAACTGCCTCAATGAGGTCAGCAACAACCTTGGCAGAGATTGGTACTCTTGGCTGATCTTTTCTATCCTGCCTCGCATACCCAAAATATGGTATTACTGCAGTTATTCTCTTTGCAGAGGCCCTTTTTGCAGCGTCCGCAAGGAACAAGAGTTCAAGAAGGTTATCAGCAGGAGGATTTGTGGACTGGATTATAAATACATCGGATCCTCTTATATTCTCCTTGATTTGAACCCTTATTTCTCCATCTTTGAATTTGGTAACAAGAACGTCAGTGAGTGGTATATTCAAATGACGGGAAATTTCCTCCGCCAGATTGGCGGAGGCATTCCCGTGAATAAGGGTAATTCCCTTTTTCTTCATTTTACAAGAAACCTTATGATATTATATTTTACAACAAAACCTGCAAACACAATAGAGACCATGGACATGAGCTTGATAAGAATGTTGAGTGATGGGCCTGCTGTATCTTTTAGAGGGTCTCCAACTGTATCACCTGTAACCCCAGCCTTGTGAGGGTCACTTCCCTTTCCACCATAGTTACCTTTTTCAATATACTTCTTGGCATTGTCCCATGCTCCACCTGCATTTGCCATAAAGAGTGCAACAGCAAAACCACTTGTAAGAGCTCCTGCCAAAAGTCCCATAACAGCATTAGGCCCCATGAAATAACCAACTGCTATAGGTACCAAAATCGCAAGAAGTGAAGGTAAAATCATTTCCTTCTGTGCAGCCTTGGTGCTTATATAAACCGCCCTTCCATAATCTGGTTTTGCCTTACCTTCAAGCAGTCCTTTTATTTCCTTAAACTGTCTTCTCACTTCAACAACTATCTCCTGTGCCGCTCTACCAACTGCCTTTATGGCAAGAGCCGAGAACAGGAAAGGCATCATTGCTCCAATGAAAATACCACCCATTACAAGTGGATCCTGCAATAATGGTTTAAAGTGCTTCACGAAATCAAGAAGTCCAAACTGATGGCCCCATCTGAGCACATCCTCGTTATATGCTGCAATAAGTGCAAGAGCAGTCAGTGCAGCAGAGCCAATTGCAAAACCTTTTCCTGTTGCGGCTGTTGTATTTCCAAGGGAATCCAGGGCATCTGTCCTCTCTCTAACCTCTTCAGGAAGCCCTGCCATCTCTGCATTACCACCAGCGTTATCAGCAACCGGTCCATAGGCATCTGTAGCAAGGGTTATACCCAGTGTTGAAAGCATACCAACAGCAGAAAGCCCTACGCCATAGAGACCAAGTTGCACATTATTATAACCACCTGAAACAAAGAAACTAACCAGAGTAGCCGCAACAACTGCTATAACAGGCACTGCTGTTGAGAGCATACCGGTTGCAAGTCCTTCAAGTATAAAGGTGGCGTGCCCTGTAAGCCCTGATTTTGATATTGCTCTCGTTGGACTGTAATTATCAGAGGTGAAGTATTCCGTCGAATAACCAATAATCAATCCGGCTATCAAGCCTGCTATAACTGCATAGAAAATGTTGAAATCCTCTGGCGGAAGAATGAATTTAATTGCAACAAATGCGGCCACTAAAAATATTGCACTTGCTCCCCACACACCCTTACGGAGTGCTGAAAGAAGGGCACTCTGCGTGGCATCCTCTCTTGTATGTACGAAGAAAGTTCCTATTATGGAAGAAATAACACCTACACCTGCAAGCACCATTGGTAACACAACGCCCCTCATACCAAGCATGGCAGCGGCCGCGAGTGACATTGTAGCAATTATAGAATCAGCATAAGACTCATAGAGGTCTGCGCCCATACCTGCCACGTCACCAACATTATCGCCAACATTATCTGCAATTACTGCAGGGTTTCTCGGGTCGTCCTCTGGAATTCCAGCCTCTATCTTACCCACAATATCCGCACCAACATCTGCGGCCTTTGTAAAAATACCTCCTCCAACACGGGCAAATAGAGCCTGAGAAGAGGCACCCATTCCAAAACTGAGCATGGTGAATGTAATGTTATTCAAAAGCTCGTTTCCGGTAAGATGCTGAACTGTACCATAATACCACTTAAGAACCTGAAACCAGATACTCATATCAAGCAATGCAAGCCCTACCACAACAAGCCCCATAACACCACCTGCGGAAAACGCCACCCTCAGGGCACTATTAAGGCTCTTTCTTGCTGCATTAGCAGTTCTCGCACTCGCCCTTGTAGCCACACTCATTCCAATAAATCCAGAAAGCCCTGAGAAAAATCCACCCGTTATAAAGGCAAAGGGAACAAATATAGGCTGAAGTCCTTTTAGTGCGAGAAGAAGTAGAATAAAGAACGCAACGATAAAGAAAATAGTAACAACGGAGTACTGTCTTTTGAGATAGGCAGTTGCACCCTCTCTAACCGCTTCTGCAATCTCCCGCATCCTATCAGTACCCTCATCCTCTCTTTTTACTCTTGTATATAAATAATATGCAAAAAGCAAGGCAAGTATAGAACCCACAGGTGCAAACCAGTACAGTTTACCGTAATCCATTACTCCCCCTTTTTTGTTGTGCCAATAGTCTAAAGTATGTGCATAGAACGTTCAAACAAGGAGTTAGCACTGCCCAGTACAAGACCTACTCTAATATCACTTTTACCCTCATCAACTATATACCCGACATAAAAACCTGTTTTTTTCCTCAAATATAAAACGCCTGCGTCAAAAGATATTCTGCTTGAAATTTCAAAAATATCACTGAAAATTGAAAAATTCCTGTAAAAGTTAAGCTTTCCTCTCATGAGAAAAATTCTATTCAGTTTTTCGCTTCCATCAAGAAACAATACCCCATTTTTTAACGGAAGTTTTAAAAATAGCAACGAACCCTTTGAGTCATGTATGAGCATGTTTTCTGAAGAAAAGGATAGTCTGGATTTTTTAAAACTGGCAAAATTACCTGTTACATATCTTTCCTTCCCATACGAGCCCATAATGCTGAATTTAACGTTTTTACCGAAAAAAGTTACATCACTTCCATACAGACTCAATCCATTCTTTTTTGTTCTCTCGAATTCGATGTAAAAATCCGGGGTCACATATCTAAAACTCAGGGTATATCCACTTATATTTATTCCCCCAACTGAACTGTAATACCTGATACCGGCCAAAAATCCCCTTACATATGGTAAAATTGATTGGAGGTCTATATTATAGTAATAGGATGAGTCGCTTTCTACCTGAGAATTTAGAGAAAATGAGAGACCTGAAGAAACTATACTCGTCTTTCTGATTGATATACTTCCCTTCATGCCACCTTCTTCCTCCAGCATTTGAACCTGGAAAAACTCATCCTGTGGATACAGTGATATAAAAAGTGTATATTCCCTATCTGATAGTCTAATGAATCTATAATCTGCACTTTCTATCCACCCCGAATTTCTCAGGATAGCAAAACTTTCAAGCAGAACTCTCCTTTTAAAAACTCTATTTTCAAACGGGAAGTATTCGTTTTTTAATGTACGATAAAACCCCATCCCCTCAAGTTTAACATTCCTTATAACAGGAAGATATTTTATAAAGGGTTTTACATGCACTAAAACACTGTCCTTTGAAATTGTGTCAACACGCACATTAAACCTGACATTGAAAAAACCTATGTTCTCATAGACTGAAAAGAGACTATCCACAAGTTTGTTAATATTAAACCTGTCACCCTCGAAAGACAACTCCACACTATCTTTTACCAGAGGATTTAAATAAGTGTGTCCCTCTATACTCAGTCCTGAGATATAGAGGGACACATATACAAGGTATAAAAACAAATTATTTGTAGGTGGCTATCCTGTGACAGACCCTATAGGCAAGTTTTCTTGACTTCTCCAGTGAATCCAATCTTTTCAAAATAGTTTGCTTTGTCCCAGTATCAGTGGCATAATTGAGTGCATTGTTATAATTCTTTTTTGCATTGTCGTAACTTGAAACTGCATCGCATGCATATTTGTAATCTCTCTTCTTCTTCCCCTCCCGATAAATGTTGTAACCTATCCTATAATCTGCCTCACCGAGCAATAAATAACCCCAGTATTTATAAGCATCATTGAGATTTCCTATGGAAAGTACCTTGTTTACGAGTTCCTTGGCCTTTCCGTAGTTTTTAAGACTGTAAACGTACAAAGATGCGAGTTTCATCGCAGGTAATGGATTATCAGATGAAGCAAGTTGTATGGCCTTGTTATAATCGCTCTCAGCGAGTTTATAGTACTTAAGTGCTTTTTTGAGTTGTTTTTCAGATCTGTATACATCCCCAAGACCTTCATAAGCAGTTGCCCTCCTAAAATAGTACAGATACTTAGTAGAATCAATCTTTATGAGGGAATCGGCATGGGACACCGCTTTTGTATAGTACTCTATCTTTTTGTCATTATCCTTTGCAGACTGGGCCATCTTTATGTAATTGTCCAGAAGGGCATTCCTTATTTCCTTTTCCCCTTTTTTAGAAACCCCTATGGTAAGCGCTTTCTCAAGATAATCAGTAGACTTCTCAAGTTCTCCTTTCTCCCTGTAGAAAAGACCGGCGGATTTTAATAGAGGCGCGAAATCAGGCTTTTTGGCAATCGCCTGTTCATACAGAGTATCACATAACTCTGGTTTGCCCTCCTTCTCATAGAGTTTAGCAAGTCCAAAATAAGCATCTGCATTGGATGGATCTATCTCAATAGCCTTCTTATAGTACTTCTCTGCCTCAGGATAATTTTTCTCTATAATTCCATAAACAAATCCAAGTCCCTGATATCCCTTGGAACTTGATGGATTAATCTCCAGGACTTTGTTGTATATGGCCTTTGCAGAATCAATCATCCCAAGCCCAAGATAGGCCTTTGCCAGACCAAGATAGGCAGGCTCAAAGTCCTTATTGTAATATATTGAACGATAGTAATTTACCACTGCCCTTCTGTAATAAGAGGTATCTCTCTTTAACTCCGCTTTCTGCGCATAGTCTCTTGCTATGGAGTACCATGCCTTGGCAGAGTCTGGATTGAATACGTGCTTTTCAACCTTCTTGGTGCTCTGCTGTGTAGTTGCACATGCTGCCACCAATACCACAAATACAGTTGACAATAAAAACTTTCTCATGTTACTCCTCCTGTGTTTTCACCCTGTAATATTTACCCTTCCATTCAAAAGGTATAAACGGCTTTCCGCCATTCTCATAAAATTTATTGAAAAATTCAACGTATTGAAGCCTTAAACTGTGAACAAATGCTCCCATAACATTTACAAAAACACTAAAAGCATGCCCTCCAATGAATATAAGCGGTGCAAGTATATAGCCTAAATACGGTATACCAAATACGAGTTTAGTAAGAATATTAACTGCCATGGCTATTCCAGCTGTCACTATACCAAGGGCCATCAACCTCACATATGAAAGAAGGTCCCCAATTAATCCTATTCCTCCATAAAGATTATAAGCGCCCTTCAGTACCCTCACCAGCGGGTTTTTACTGTTTGCCGAGAATAGAAGTATAAGAGCGGCAAATCCGAATGCTATATAGTTAAGAACCGGATTTTTAAGATAGACGCCAAGAGGCAGAACAATCAATATGCCTATCCACGCAATTTCATTGAACAGCCCATCAAGGAATTCACCATTAATTAGTTTTTTGTAAAATCCAACAAAAAGTCCTACAATTATCTGAAGGTATCCCAGAGCAAGAGCAAGTGCGAAGAACTTCATGGGCTCATTCATGGGATCAAAGAGAAGAAATTTATTTCTAAACACATTGAAACCAGCCCATAGATTCTGGATATCGCCAAACCAACCACCTGTTATAGCCCCGGCAAAAATAGTGGCAAAACCACCCAAAAACAGGGTCCAGAAAAGATCGTACCCAGCCTTTATCTTTTTCATAAGATAGAGCGAAAGCAACATCAGCACTATACCATAACCTGCATCTGTTAAACACAGAGCAAAGAATACCGTAAAGAATGGGGCCATAAGGGCTGTTGGATCAATCTCTCTGTAATTGGGCAATCCGTATAATCTAACCAGTGTTTCAAATGGCCATGCAAGTTTCTTGTTCTCAAGATATATTGGAGGTTCCTCACCCTCTTCAGGTTGTATTTTCTCTAAAGATGCGGTCTCAAAACTGGATATAATACTTTCGAGTTTTCCTATATTTCTTTTTTCTACCCAGCCTGTAATAAACGTTGCAGAACGGGTTTCAACACCTTTAGCATCTACGAGTTCTCTTGTTAAAATGCTTAAATAATAGTCATGCAGCATCCTGTAAACATTTAGTTTCTCTGCATGGTCTTTTAATATTCTGTCTATAGCCTTTTTTTCATTCTCAAGCACTTCAATCTCTTTTTCAATCAGGGCAAGTTCGTCTCTCGGCGTAAACTTATACCCATGGAATTCCACCTGCTCGAACTCGATTTCTACAAGGCGCTTCCTTATATCCTCCATCTCATTTTCAAATGCAGCAATAATAACGTATACATATTTGGCATCTTCGGATATCTTTTCATAAGGAATATCCTTAAGATCTTCCACACTTCTGGACTGGAGTTTTCCTGCAATAAACTTTATCCGACCATATCCCTTCATAAACGTCTCAAGTGAAATGTCAAGACTGCTCCACGGGCTTAAGAATTCAAGTTGAGTATATAAATTCTTGAGCCTTGTGTCAAGGAAAACGCTGTCCTGAACAAGTGCATTGAGTTCCTCTAAAAGTTCATCCACATTAATAGATGACACTGTGCCAAGGAGTTCTCTTTTGCTTATTTCCTCTTTTCTTTCAAACAATGATTCAAGGAAACCAACTGGCTCTACGTACTTTTCCAGAATGGAAATTATTCTTTCAAGATTCTTGACCCTTTCCTCAAGTCCTCTCTCCAGTTTCTCCTCTTCCACATCGTAAACATCAAACTCATTCCTCACATCCTCTCCCATCTCTGAAACATGGAGAATCCCTGAATCCTGAAGTTTCTCCAGAATAGCATCCTTTTCGGATTTATGAAAAGTAATATATACCTTTTCAACTGGTATTATAGCCATTTTTATTCTTCTAATATGCTTTTAAGAATAAATTGTGTTGCACTGTCAAGTTTTTTCCCTGCATTTTCTTCGATTTTTTTTATCTCCGAGAGATACTTTTTCTTCATGTGCTCCACTTCCTTCGCTGCTTCTTCTTCCGCTTCCTTAATGGCTCTTTCTTTGATACTTTCTGCTTCTTTTTTTGCCTCTTCTATTATTCTCTCATACTCCTTGTGCGCTTCTTCAATTATTCTCCTCTTTTTTTCTTCAGCCTCTTTTATAATCTTCTCCGCTTCTTCTTCTGTTTTCTTAACTTTGGTAATGAGTTCTACCTGCATTCTTACCTCCTCTGCGTGGTATTATTTTAAGTCAAATCCGTGGTCTGAACAAACAATATACACACTTGACGTGCCACTTTATAAAAGTTAATATATACTACCTGCAGGGGGCAGAGGGTCGCGCCTGTATGGCGAGGAAAGTCCGGGCTCCAGAGGGCAGGGTGCCACCTAACAGGTGGGCGCCGTAAGGCGACGGACAGGGCCACAGAAACAAGACAGCCGATGGGAGGCAATGCCTCCACAGGCTAAGGTGAAACCGTGGGGTAAGAGCCCACGACGTAGCAGGGCAACCTGCTACGTGGTAACCCCCACCCGGAGCAAGGCCAGACAGGGACCGGCTGGCCCGGCCAAAGGTCCCGGGTAGGCCGCTTGAGGTAGAGAAGAAATTCTCTACCCAGATAAATGACCCTCCTCGACAGAACCCGGCTTATAGCCCCCTGCAAACATTTTGCATTGCCATTTCTTATCCTTTAATCTTTTATACATGTTATGGGCACTGATATTTTTTGTATACCCTGTTAAGTTTAATGGTTACTTCGAATCGGAGTTTTATACCGAGAAAGAACAGAATCCGGTATACTGGAATCTATATACTCCAAAAAACTATATCGAATTTAAAGTGAGTGCGCATCCAATCGGTGGAGGTGAACTATATATATCTTTTAACGGCTTATCAAATTCTAATGGAACACAGTTTTTCTTTAATCAGGGACATCTACAACTAAACAGAAAGCACTCAAGTCTGGCTATATTTGCGAGAGAGGATAGATATTGGGTACAGAGTCCACTTTTATTCCTTGTAAATCAGGACAGGCTAAAAGACGACAATTTTGGACCAAAAGGAGAAGGAGTCAGATTTGATTTCTGGGACACTTACGGTTTCTTCGGTACAGGACTTGCGTCAAAATACAAGAGTTGGGATGGTGAGGCTTACATAGGGAGAATAGGCAGAAACTTCGGGAAGTTCCTGACCCTATCATACATGTATATGAAAAAAGACTGGCGAGGAGGTAAGGAACCTTCATTCAACAAGATAAACTCAGGTTACCTGAGACTGCACATCTACAGAACACTCTATCTCTCAGGTGAATTTGCAAATGCTGTGCACCCCAACCAGCCAGAGGGGGACTCTGTAACCTTTATGGATAAAAGCGCTATTCAAATCGAACTAAGGAGGGTCTATTTTAAAGGCTTTAACATATCTGGATCTTATTTTAACTATGGAAAATACTTTATAGATGAAATGTCAAATAAATTCAATCCTGGGTTTGACCACGAATTCGGCAGAGAGGGAATATACGGTGAAATCCTATACCTTGTTCCATACAAAGCAATTAATATACTCTATAAAACCAGTAGATACAGGTCATGGTATGACTATCCTGTGCTCTTATCCTCACCCTATGCTGTGTCCTGGAACTATGGTGAAATCTACGCCGAATTTAAAAAAGGAGTTTCCGCCAAAATATTTGCCGAAAGAACCCTTAATAAAAAAGGAGATTGGAGACACATCTTTTTCCAGATCCAGGGAGAAAATACCCGGATGAAAGTTAAACTTCAATACAAAATTAAAGACATCGGGATAAACATCCAGAAAAAGGATAATGATTACTCCATTGGACAACGCTCTATCCTCGGAACAGAGATGTGGATTAACCTGACAGGATGGCTTCAATTTTATATGAGAGGGGCTCTTGGAAATGGTCAGGGTTTAAACTGGAATACGCTATTTGCCCAGATTGCAATAAGAAAATTTCAGAACAGTGAGATCTTTATTGAATACGGGGACCCGGGTGCCACAGATGGGGACCTTGTGAATGACCCGGATATTTCAGACTTTCCATATCAGAAGATTAGAGACAGATTTAAGATTCTTCTAAAGTACTGGTTTTAAAAGGAGAGTGATATGATAAGTAAATTTTTCGTAATACTCCTTATAGGATTACCTAAAGGAACCGATAGGGGTGTTCTCTTTACATATTTTGCACCCGATGCAAAGAGTGTGTATCTTGTTGGAGATTTCAATAACTGGGACACAAGCGCAAATCCCATGGAAAAGGATAATGAGGGACTCTGGAAAATAGTGATCCCACTTTCACCAGGCAAATACCAGTATAAATTCTTTGTGGATGGCAGATATGAAGCTGACCCTACAAACCCTATAACTGAAGGACCGTATGGTAATTCTGTGATTAGAGTAGGTGAGAACTTCAGAGTACTGCCTCCTAAAATGAGTAATAACACCCCGATGAATTCATACGTAACATTCTCCGCAAAAGCAAAGGGATTTTTATCCATTGACCGTGATACAACCGGCTCATACAGGCTTTTCAATACAACAACAGATGTAAGAATGGGTGTAAACGTGAATGTTCAGGATGAAGCCACATTAAAGGCCATACTGCATTATAACACAGAAAGCGGACAGGACCCTTCAACTCATCAAATACCTTTTTACTTCGAGCGTGCAAAGTTGAACTTTGATAAAGGCAATCTTCATTTCATATCATTTTACAATACTTTCGCCTATCAGAGTCCTGACCCAATAACAATTATCGGTAAAGTGAATGAGTTTGATTACCCACTTGGGAGAGATGAAGAGGGTATTTTAACTAAAATTGAAAAACCTGCTTCTTATAGTATTCACGCTCTGTACTCCAATAGTCTTTCAACAGGGAGAGACCTTGGATTTGTGAGAATATCCAGACAGAAAGGCGTGCTGTATACTGCATTTTTCACTTATATAAACCACGGTGACAACATAGAATATCAGGTAGTATCACCAGATAGTGAAAAGGTTAATGATTCCACCCTTCTCCATTTTAATACTTATGAAGACAGAGTTCTCTTTGGTCTGGAATTTGGCGAAAAAGACCTTATGACTTATGAATTTGTCTGGGGAAAAGACATAAAGAGGGCAAATTATTACGACGTTGATGGAACAAAGACACAGAACGTTCCCATTAATCGTAAATGGGACATAGGAAAAATATATAGATTCCGCACCATGTACGGCAAGAAAACCGCTTTTGTCTATTCAGATGTAGAAAGACACGTTTTCGACTCACTCTTTTCTGCAAAATTTGGGAAATCTTACAGCACCTTCAGATTGGGTGCTAAACTATCATCGAAAAGATTAAACATTGAAATATCCCAGAATTTCCTTTTTGCAGGTAAGAACTCCACCAAATGGGATGCACTTTTCAGGGAGATTGATATAACAAGACGCAAATACATTGAATATCCACTTATGGGGTATGCAAGATACACCTACCTTCACGCAGCCACACACAAAACGCTCCTTAAGAGACTTACCATTACGGCTGATTTCAGTACTGCTCGCTTTGCATTAAATCAGCCACCCCGTGCAGATGAGATACTTTTAACATTTAATCTTCCATTGGGTAGAGTTGGAACTTACTATGATCTGCGCTATTTTCACATAAAATCAAGTTATCTTAACACAGACAGAGACTTTTTCGATCATTACTTAGAACTCTATTATAGACCAGCGGAAAACTTAAAAATAAAAGCCGGGTACGGCTTCTATCCTTATAATCTGCTGGATGAACACACCGCAAGATCTGAGTATCTCTGGAATACGGGTATAGGATTATCACAGATTGCAAGCAATTTCAGAGGACTTGGAGGATTAATAGAAGAAGGTGAAAACATAATTGCTAAAAACAGGGAGATAAGACTATGGTTAGAACTTTCCTTCTGAGTTTTGTAATTTTAATCTCAGGATGCGTAATTTTAAAAGAGGTGAAGCCACGTTTACCAGCGCCACATAAAACTCAAAACGGTGTTTTGTTTGAATTCTACGCTCCATCTGCGAAGTATGTCAATGTTTGCGGCGACTTCAATAGATGGTGTGGAACACAGGATGGTCCTTTTAATCCTCATGTAGGAAGAATGCACGATGACGGTAAAGATGGAGACAGAAAGGCTCATGATGGGATATGGTCACTGATTATCCCCCTGCAAAACGGTACTTACCAGTACAAATACGTTGTAAATGGCACAAGCTGGTATCTCGACCCTTCAAATCCTGAGACAGTACAATCGGGGGGATTCCAAAATTCCCTGTTAAGGGTTGAATAATGATAAGAACGTTTTTTATTATAAATATTGCTGCTTTACTTATTTATCCCGCTGTTTTTTTTAAGATATCTTATAACATAGGGCATTTGCCTTATTTGAACGTCCTTTTTTTGCTCTTTGTATCACTTTTATTTTTGTCCATAAGAATCCTTTCGTATATGGTGGTAAAAATTAATAACGAACTAATAAAAAATATTACAGGATATTTAATTGCACTCTTTCCCATTATATTTCCCCTTTCAGGGGTAGCAATCTCATCAATAATGGACGACAAAAGACAGGTTATTCCCTATATACTCTTTCAGGGGTATTACCTTTTCAGATTTTTACCTATATTAAAACAAATGGAGGTAAATTACCATGTTTAAAAGATTAATATTTCTTACAGGTATATCATTTATGCTTTTAAATGGATGTGCCAACAATGAGGGCACTCCTATAGTTACACCTCCCGGAGAAGAGTTCAAAACCCAGTATAAAACCATGCAACTTGTTGGCGACTTCAACGGATGGGCTCTTGAAGACCTGAACTCTACAAAAATGGACCTTGTGGCTGACTGGACATGGGAAAAACTCCAGTACTTTTCAGGCGCAAGAGATAGTATAATGTTTAAAATAGTTCCAAATAGCAACTGGGATCTCGCATTTGGTACACAGGGTCCTGATTCTGGACTCTCTGGATATGCAGAGCCCAACTGTTCAGGCACAGGGAACCACATAACAGCAGGACCTATAGACAGGCCAGGTTACTGGAAATTTACCTTTAACGAACAGACTCTTTACTACTCCATAAGTTATTATTCAGCACCTGGTGGAGGTATTCAGGGAAAAATCACATTCTCTGATATATCAACTCCACCATATCCCGTGGCAACTATTACTGTTCTGGGTGCAACAGGTGAAATTGCAAGCACGTTTTCTGACACATTAAATGGAACATACCTTGTCTCTCCACTTCCTAATGGAACTTACAATGTGGCTTTTGGGGCAAGTGGATACCTGCCTGATACTGTATATAACGTGGTTGTTAACAATGACACCCCTCAGGTTAATGTAACTTTAAACAGAGCACAGGGAATAATTGTTGACGGTGACCTGTCTGACTGGGACACCTTTGCAGTATATGACACTATCGGTGATAGCCCGTGGGGTAACGGAGGTGACCTTGGTTCCCTGTATGCAAAAATTCAGAATGATACCCTTTTTGTAGGAGTGGAGGCAATTGTTAACAACAATGCGATTATTCTCTATTTCCACGTGGAACCAGCTGACAGTGGACTCGGTTATACCGACATGAATGGCCTCGATTTCTATCCACGGAAATTCACCTTCCCGGACAGTCTCAAAGCCCATTATATTCTGGCACAATGGGTCGACGGAAACGTTCTACCTGCATTAAGAAGCATTGATACAACTGGCAGTACAACTGATATAACACAAGATGCAGAGATAGCAAGCACATTAACTCCCGGGCAAAAAGGAGCAATCGAGGCAGCAATTCCTTTAAGTGCTATAACACATGGAACAGGTGGAAGAATTGGTATAGTGGCTGTGATAGCAGGTGGAGACAACTACGATGGACCGGAAAGTGTTCCTCAAAATGGACTTCAGGGTAACGGAACAGGGGGTATTCTGCAACACCTCTACTTCCTAAATTTTTAAGTGAGTTGAAAAATGCTGGATATTAAAAGAGTTCTTGTCCCAGATATTAAAGAGTTTATAAGAGAAAAGGAACTTGGACAACTTAAAGAGTTCTTGAAATACTTAAAACCTCAGGACATTGCTGATTTACTTTCTTTAGAAGATTTTGAACCTCCCGAGAAAGCGCTTCTTTTCAGATTACTTGATAAGGATATAGCTACCCACGTATTTAGTGAGTTGCACTTTGATGACCAGGAGAAACTTTTAAAATACCTGTCAAGTTCGGAAACCATTTCCCTGCTTGAAGATATGGATCCGGACGATAGAGCAAAACTCTTTGATGAATTACCATCTGAGGTGGTAAAACAACTTCTGCTTAAACTATCTCCAGAAGAAAGAGAAGATACTGTTACCCTGCTCAACTACCCACCTGATTCGGTTGGTAGAGCAATGACCCCTGATGTACTGGATGTCACAGAGGATATGTCTGTTGACGAAGTTATTAATAAAATAAGAAAAGCTGCAAAAGAAGTTGAGACCATTTACGACATTTATGTACTTGACAAACAGAAGAAACTCATTGGCAAAGTTGACCTGAAATCCCTCGTTCTTTCACCGGGTGATACAAAGATAAAAGATATAATGGAAAAAGACCCTGTATATGTTAGGGCACAGGATGATAGGGAAAAAGCAGCAAAACTCATAAAAAAATATGACCTTATATCAATCCCTGTGGTAGATAGTGAAAATAAACTCCTTGGCATCATAACAGTTGATGATGTTCTGGACATTATGGAAGATGAGGCAACAGAGGATATGTACAAACTCGCTGCTATGGAGGCTCCTGAAATAGAAGAAGAGTATTTCAGATTATCTCCACTGGAACGGGTTAAAAAGAGAATTCCATGGCTTGTTGGGCTTCTGATAGCAGAAATAGCCTCAAGTTCAGTTCTAAAAAAGTTTGACCAGACATTGTCTGCCATAGTTTCCCTTGCGTTCTTTATACCAATGCTTACAGATACAGGCGGTAACGTTGGCTCACAGGCTGTCACTCTCATAGTCAGAGCTCTTGCCACAGGAGAAATAGATGAAAAGAAACTCGGCAAAGTAATCCTTAATGAAATTTTTACTTCTTTTGTCCTTGCCATCCCACTTTCCATTGTCGGCTTTATCATTGCTTTCCTTGTAAGCAGTTCCTTACATGTGGCTTTTGTGGTCTCTTTTGCATTGCTCGTTGTGGTTGTTCTTTCAAACGCCGTAGGACTTCTCCTTCCCCTTTTCTTCAGGCTATTTAAAATTGACCCTGCTGTATCTTCAAGTCCCCTTATTACGACAGTAGTAGATATCCTCGGCCTTCTTACCTATTTTTCCCTCGCCACCCTTTTTCTCCTTAAGTAAACTAAAATTATAATCATTCTCATTTGCTTTTGCGTTTTCCCTGTTTTATAATATATCTATGACACTTTTTGATGCTCAGGTAGGACAGAGGCTAAGAGTCGTACAGATAGTTGGAGGACGTGGAGTAAGGTCACGCCTTTTCTCTATGGGACTTAACCCTGGTGATATTGTAAGGGTCTTACAAATCGCACCTTTTAGAGGTACTTTCTTTGTTGAAAATATGTCCAATGGGTCCAAATTTGCTCTTGGAAGAGGCATAGCAAGGAAAATAGTCGTTGAATATGTCTAAAAAAAACACCATAGTACTTGTAGGGCAACCCAACTGTGGAAAAAGCACCCTTTTCAATCACCTTGTAGGTTTTAAATCACGCATATCAAACCTTCCAGGTACAACTGTACAACTGGAAAAAGGTGAATTTAAGAGAAAAGACCGTGTTTACGAGATAATTGACCTGCCAGGGATTTACTCTCTGACACAGGGTGATGAGGCGGAAAATAAGACCCTTGAATTTTTACTCAATGAGGAGTATGACTTTATCGTAAACATACTTGATGCATCAATGCTCTCACGGGGATTAGAACTCACACTGCAACTTCTAAAAATAGGAAAGCCGATGGTAGTTGTGCT
Source organism: Caldifarciminota bacterium (assembly GCA_027038175.1). Lineage (GTDB taxonomy): Bacteria > Hydrothermota > Hydrothermia > UBA1063 > CAJXJZ01 > CAJXJZ01. The sequence goes on from JALVYB010000060.1 coordinate 87,403, forward strand.
GAATATGATGGATGAAGCAAAGAGAAAGGGTATTATAATTGACGTTAAAAAACTTGAAAAACTCCTTAAAGTTCCTGTAATACCGGCTATTGCATCAAGAGGCGTTGGTATAAAAGAATTATTTGAAGCCATAGAAAATTTTAAAGGCCCTGTGCTGTGTTTTCTGGAAGACTTGCCGGGGAACCTGCGCAAAGAGGCAGATAAATTAACAGACGTTTTAAAGGATTGTAATCTAAACCGGAGACACTGTGCACTTTACTTTCTTGCCACCAAAATACTCGGAGGTGAACTCTCCCTGGATACTGTAATAAAAGACAAAGGCTGCAGGGAAAAAGCCAATATGATAATAAAGGAGGCAAGGGAGCTATTTTTAAAAGAATTTTCCATGGAGCCCGAGGATGTGATACACGCTTTAAGACATCATACTGCAATGACTCTGGCAGAAAAGGTGGTAACATTTAAGCGCAAAAGGTCATTGAGTTTTCTCGAAAAAATAGATTCTGTGGTTATGCATCCTGTCTTTGGTTATTTAATTATGGCAATCGTCTACCTTGGATTTTTCTATCTAACCTTTAAAATAGGTGGATACCTTGAAGATTATTTTACAAAACCCTTTGAACTCCTTTACACACAAAAGACAGGACTTATTTACTCTCTTTGGAATGCAACTGTAGATGGACTTTCAGGGGGAATTGGAATTGTTTTTCCATACCTCTTGCCCCTTATGTTTTTCATCTCAATTCTTGAGGATATAGGGTATATTCCACGGGCAGCATATCTTATGGATACCCTTATGCACAGATTTGGTTTACATGGTAAATCTGTGGTTCCACTTCTCCTCGGCTATGGATGCAACGTACCTGCTATAACTGCTACGAGAATTATAGAAGAGGAGAGGAACCGGGTACTCACTGCACTTCTGGTTCCTTTTATACCATGCTCTGCAAGACTCACTGTACTACTGGCCATTTCTGACAAATTCCTTGGACCTCTGTTTGCAATAGGTGTCCTTTTCCTCAATATTATTGTTGTGGGGATTGTTGGTAAAATACTCACCCTCATAAAAAAAGAAGACTCTCCAGGTATTGTTCTGGAAATACCTTCTTATAAAATTCCCTCTATGAAGATAACGCTTGCAAAGACATGGCTACACGTAAAAGAATTTATATTTGTCGCATGGCCCATGCTTATCGCAGGGAGTATCGTACTTGGATTAATTCAGTTTTATGGCATTGAGCAGATTATAAATGAGATACTTTATCCCTTTACCAGGGGGCTACTTGGACTTCCCTCAAAAGTTGGTGTAACACTTCTATTCGGTATACTCAGAAAGGAGTTAACATTGATAATGCTACAAACGGCCATGGGAACACCTCTCTCACAAATTGGAAACGTAATGACCCATGTACAACTTGCGACCTTCACAGTGTTTACCATTTTTTATATTCCATGTATCGCCACACTTGCCGCAATTTACAAAGAGTTTAACAAAAAGATAATGTTCTACTCTATACTCCTCTCAACATTCGTTGCAACAGTCCTGGCTATAACTACAAGATTTCTCTATCTATGGCTTTAATATTCGCTATTTTGTCTGCAGCATTCGGCGGGCTTCAGCCGGTACTCCTTAAAAAAAGTGCTGAGGTAGCAAAACCTACTATGGTAACATTTTTAAAGTCTACGGCATCTTTTTTTATTCTCTTTGTGTTCATATCTCTATATGCTCCCATGTGGTACAAAGGCCTGAGATTTAGCACCTGCCTTTTGATAGCACTCACTTCTCTTATTGGACCAATAATTGCCTGGTATTTCTATGTGAGAGCCATGAAAAGTCTCGATATAACAGTGGTGCATCCACTCGTAAATTCATACCCCGCTATTTCAATTCTCCTCGACCTTTTATTCTTCCACGTAGTACCCCACGTCATAGCACTTTTGGGATTTGTTTTAATACTCCTGGGTCTCCACAACCTGAGACAGAGTGATAAGAAGAGAAAAAAGGGAGAAAAGTTTGCCGTTTTGTATGCCCTCATTACCGCATTTTTGTGGGGAATAAATTCATTCCTGTTCAAAATAGTGCTCACAGACACCCCCGCATTAACAATGACACTCCTTAGAGTACTTTTCTCTATGATATTTTTATTGTTTTTCAACCTTGCTGTTTTTAAGGAAGAAATCCTTAAAGAACTCAAAAAAGTACGTATAAAGGAAGTTGTACTTGCAGGATTTGTTGGGGATTTCCTCAGTATGTTTCTTTTTTTCCTTGCAATAAAAAACGGAGCACTATATATTGTTCTTCCCATATCATCAACCAGCCCCTTTATGAGCGCAATCTATGCGAGAATATTCTTCAAAGAAAAAATGGATAATTTGCGAACAACCGGAATTGTTCTTATAGTAATAGGGGGTATACTTGTAGGACTTGGTAGAATTTAGTTACTACTGTGTTTGCAAAAACATTTCAGATATGAACACAGAAGGCTCATTCCTGAATTTACCATACCTGAATTTGGGATAGGAAAGATATAGTTTGCCCTGACTCCTTGTGATTGCGACATAAAAAAGTCTTCTCTCTTCTTCAATATCACTATCTTTACCATATTTGCTTAAAAGAGGGAATCTTCCCTCATATAACCCCACCACAAATACACATGGAAATTCAAGTCCTTTTGCCTGATGAACGGTCATTAGTCTTACTCCTCTCTGACTTTGAGATTCAATACCAAGTTTTCGTAACATTACAACATCGTTTAATAACCTCTTATGCTCACCTCCTCTATATGACGATACAAACTCGAGAAACTCCACCACATTTTCTCTTTCCTGTATCTTTGAAGAACTCCTTGCTCTCTCAAGCCTGTCAAGATATCCTGTAAGTTCAAAGAAACTATCTACAACTTCGTATGGTGTCATGCCTTTCAGCAAATTCTCATCATAACTTTTCCTGAACCGGTTAAGTAAATCTATAGCGGATTCAACCTCTTGTCTCTCTTCATCAGTTAAAGTTATACGTGTCCTCTTTCCCGTATACTTTTTCGCCACCTTCCTGGATAATTTAACAGGCATATCCAAAATCCTTCTGGCTATCAGGAAAATATCGTGTTCCTCCGCCTCATTTAGTACGAGCTTAATAATGCCTAGTATTGAACGAATTTCTTCTCTCTCATAAAATCCACCCTCAGTCTGAAGATTATATGGTATCTCTTTCTTCATGAACGCCTCCTCAAAATATCTTGAATAGGCGTTTACTCTATAAATAACACTTATATCGTCGAACTGGAGACCACCTTCAACTTCCTTTTTTATTGTTTCTGCAACCCATTCTGCCTCCTCCGCCTCTCCTGCAGTCTCCTTTAAAATAATACTCCCTATTGTCTTACTTTTTGAAATCATAGTTTTTCTCACTCTTTCTTTATTGAAGGATATAAGCCTTTCAGCAGCCTCAAGTATTTTTTGTGGTACCCTGAAACTCGTGGTAAGATAAAACCGCTTGACATCCTCACCGTAAATATTTTCAAGATCCCTTATGAAGGAGGGGTCTGCACCTCTAAAACCATATATAGACTGGTCATCATCACCCACAAGAAACAGGTTACGATGCCTTTCTGCTAAAATAGTCAGAAGTTTAAACTGAGCAGGGTCAACATCCTGGAATTCATCTACAAGAATATACTCAAATTTCTCAGTAAACTCCTCTCTTATATCATCAAATTCCTCGAGCACTTTCACTGCATAAAGTATAATATCTCCGTAATCAACCATATTTCTCGACGTAAGAAAATTCTGATAACTTGTATATACGAGAGATACACGCTTTTCCCAGGTGCTTTTTGCAAGCTTTCTGTAATCTTCGGGCCCAATCAGGTTAGTCTTTGCCCTTTCAATTGCCCTTTTAATGCCTTTTGCACCTCTTCCCGCAAGATTCTCAATAACAGATTGGGCATCTTCAGGAGAAATAATTGTAAGCGTATCCTCTTCAAAACCAAGTCTCTCTGCGCCCCGTAAAAAAATACGCATTGCCATACCGTGGAAAGTACCAGCCCAGAGTTTCTTAGTATATAATTCACCAAGGAGGGCAGCAATCTCCATTTTAAGATTTGATGCTGCCTTTCCTGTAAAAGTAATTGCAAGTATCTTCTCAGGGGGGATACCCTTTTCTTTTACAAGATATGCAATCCTTCTCGCAATAGTGAAAGTTTTTCCGGTGCCTGCACTTCCTATAAGTACCACAATACCATCTCCGTTCAGAACAGCCTCTTTTTGCACGGGTTCAAGTCCACTGAGTATATTGCTTTTTGTACCTGTATCAGGAAGTACAGACGTAATCTCAAGTGTGTAACCACTTTTTTTCAAAGAACGGATAAACTCAGTTGTATCCTGAAACCTATCCTCACTGTTTCTGGCAAGGGCTTTTTTTATTGTAAACCAGAGGTCTGGAGGTATTCCTCTTATTTTTTTAAGCCTTCCATGTAATATTTTGCTCCTCATCTGCTCGAAAGAGTCAGCTACATACGGGACCTGACCCTGCAACATTTCATAAAGCATAACACCTACAGAGTAAATGTCAGAGCGCGCATCAAACTCACCCTTCCAGGCCTCAGGGGACATATAAACTGGCGTCCCAGCCACTGAAAGAGACATTGAGAGTTCTGTTTTTATTTTTGCAAGTCCAAAATCTGTAATTTTAACTTTTCCATCTTCTGTTATAAGAATATTCTCTGGTTTTAAATCCCTGTGCAGTATGCCTCTTCTGTGTGCATACCCTACACCCTCCAAAATACTCATGGTTATTGAAAGTGCCTCATCAATTGATAATTTCTTGAATCTATCAAGATAACTCCTCAGTGAACTGCCCTCTACATATTCCATGACTAAAATTACTCTACCGTCCACCTCCTCTATTGAATAAAATCTCACTATATTTGGATGTTCAAGAGAAGCAAGAACCTTTGCCTCCTTTTTAATCATTTCAATATCTTTTGCCCTCTGACGGGGGATTTTCAGGGCAAACTCTTTGTCAATATAGGTATCTATAGCCAGAAATACATCCGAGAATTGGCCTCCTCCAAGCCATTTGATAATACGGAATTTCCCCAGCGTTTCTCTAAACATCTATGATGACTTACAATCAAAAAGGGAGGAACTATGTTCCTCCCTTCAAATAATCAATGTTTGAGAGGTTTTATTCGTTTTAAATCCAGAGGCAGAACCCCGTGCTTTTTTGCCTTTGTGCAGTAATCTGCAATATAGTATTGCAGGTTAATACTCACATTTGAATAGGAATTCTGAAAATTCAAGAATCCCTCTCCACCATTATTATCTGGATAAAAACCGAGTATTAAATCATCAACGGACCCATCATTATCAGCATCATAACAATTTCCACTATACCCTATAAATCCCACATAATCTCCACTGCCATAACCTGCAGGAACATCTACATTTACATTAAAGTTTGTGGTATTACCCAGAGAAACCACCTTGGCAGAGTCACTGCTTTCCCAGTTTTGATCGTGGGAAAAATCGGTTTCCAGATAGTAATTACCAAGGCCCAGATTATCATTTATGGTTCCAGCAACGGATATGGAAGACGAGCCTCCACCACCTCCTCCACCTAAATCCAGCGTAAATTTGGAGACGAAACTATACCAGTTTGTTTCCTTAAATTTAAGAGCAACATATTTTGCAGATTCTGCAGCAAAAACGCTATAATCAATGGGAAGATATATAGTAAGGCCGCACCTTGTCATCTGGGCGTTTGTCCAGGTATATGGAACAGCATCGTTGAGTTTGGAAACAACCGAATCTATGTCATCTTTTAGAACCTGAATGTTTCCCAGATTGGGCTCGTTTTTCAGGTTTAGAACAAATTCTCTTATATCCACGTTGCTCGGGTCATCAAGAGAGGAGACGTGCGTATTGCTCCAGGCATCATAAATTTCATTTGCATAGTTTCCAGTCTGGGTAACAAGGTCATTGGCTAAATTACCGAGTTTCGAGCCCAGTGAAGTCATTTCAGACGTTTTTATTACGCCCATGTGAACCGTTTTACCCTGTCTCACTCCCTCATCATATACTGCCTTTGCTATATTCTTTGCAACATCAAGCACTCCCATATCAGGATTTTGCAAAAGAGCAGAAAGCCAAGCACCTGGATTAAGGACGCTCAGCATTGGCATGGAAAACTCTGATGCAACAACATAATCTGTGACATCTTTTAGTTCATAAGCAACCTCAGCCATGCCCATAAGACACGCATGGAAAACCACTATATCTGGATGTAAACCTACCTCCTCAAAGGCTGATCTTATATCCTGGACTGGCATGAGACTTCCTGCCCCATTTACCTCATCCACGCAACACCCTCTCCATCCACCTCCATGGTCATCAAAGATAATCATGTAATGCTCTGCATCATAGTTCTCCTTCACATACTGAAGAAAATCCTTCAAAGTCCTCTTATCGGACATATCCTTTGTTCCAAGGTCCATAAGCACGCGAGAACTCAAAGAATCCGGCAATTCGTCTGTGTGTTTTTCAATATAGTAGTATTTTACTATACCACCCTTCTTCTTACTACCAACAGCCACAATAATCTGCACTTCGTCCGTGCTCCCTACACCCTCAAGGTCCTGCACATCTTTTATGACATAAGAAGTTCCATTATTGCTTTCGTCAAGATTATTGTTGCCGTCCATATAACCTATTATAACCCACTTAGGTTTTGTCTCCTGAACCTCTGTCTCTTTTTTGCATGAGAGACCAGATACCATGAGAATAGACGCAAACCCAAACAACACCCACCTTTTCATATAACCCTCCTTTTTTATTTAATAAGATTATAAAGTCTCATAAAGGATGGACAAAATTTTTAAATACGGGCTTCTTCAGGTAAAAGGTATGTATATCCCATATGTGTTTTTAATTTAATCTTTTTTCTGGATAAAAGGGTATCGATAAAATTGTCAACTGACTTTTCATATCCCCACTTACTCAAAATGAGAGCCACCTCATCTTTTCTCAATGGATGCCTTCTTATAAGTGTCAGCACTGCATCCTCTGGAGTATTAAATCCTTTAAGGTCAAATTCACCATATTCAACTTCATAAATCGGTATGGCATTAAGTATTTTAAAGGCTTTGAATAAAACCTCTGGGTCGGGTATCTGTACCCACTTTTCTGCTGGAGGTCTTGTTGGTATTGACACAAATCTCTTATCAGGGTTTAGTTCATCAAGAATTTTACGTATCTCTTTAAGGACCCTCTCGTCGTCATTGAGTCCTTTGACCAACATGGTTTCTATCCAGAGATTACCTTCAAATTCCTCTCTTAATTTAAAAAGCCCTGATAATACATCGGTCCAATGGATGTCCCTGTGGGGTCTATTGATTTTCCTGAACAAACTCTCAGAAGGGACATCAATTTTGCTGAGAACAACGTCAAAAAGGAAAACATATTCTCTTACGTTCTTTTTGTAGAACAGAGCGCCATTGGTAATAATAGCAAGAGGTAGAGAACAGGATTTCTTTACCGTTTCTGTAACTATAAAGAGCCCATTATATAGAGTTGGTTCTCCTTCTCCAACAAAGGTAATAAAATCAATTTTGCCCATTTTCTTAAGACAGACCGAGATGATTTCCTCAGCCATTTCTTCTGGAGGAAAAAAACGTTTTCTTTCATTGGTAAAGTTTATAGCCTTTCCAAGCTGGCAATAAACACACGAATAATTACAGGTTTTAAAGGGTATGGGATTTACACCAAGGGAGCGACCCAGCCTTCGAGAAGGTACAGGTCCAAAGACGTACTTTAAACTCTCTCCCATTTGCCCCCTCTAAGTTTTGCAAAATTATCAAGTATATTCTTTACATCCCTGTCAACTTTAAAAAAATGGCTCTTCTCACTGGAATCTCCACTACCAAACCCCTTAATATAAGGATACATCATACTCAACACAGATGCAAGGTCCTCCTCGTATTCTTTACCCGCATCTCTTAAAGCATAGCACTCTATTGCCGGGAATTCGTTACTTACATAGTCTATATGCCAGTGAAGGTTAGCTTTATCAGTACTTTTATGTCTTTTAACCCTCTTCTCGAGGGCTTTTTGCGCTGAACCCACATATAAATATGTACCCTCCTCAAAAGGAATCTCTCCCAGAGAACCTACCTTTAACCTTGTCCTCTTTATCTCAAACAGACAAACGTATATACCCTTCATGCCTATAAAACAAAAATGGGTCCCGCTGGACCCACTTTGATATGAGAAAATCCTGGTATTTTAATTATCTTTATTTTAATGCTTCCTCAATTTCTTTTAGTCTCTTTTCTATTCTGGCCTTTTCCTCTTTCAGGAGCCTCAACTCTTCTTCTTTGCTTAATGGCTTTACATTATAGCGGGATTTTAGCATTGTTATCGCGTCCCTGACAGAGCCTTGGAACTGTATAATCTCAATACCAAGAGACATTATAACGCCCTGAGCATTGGGACCAGGCACTCCGCCTGTTACCAATACTCTTGCTCCCTGTTGAGCAACGAAATTAGCAGCCAAAGGACCTGCTCCTCCGAATGCACCCTGAGCAGGATTCAGAAAAGTTTCATACGTATCGCGTTCAAGATCATACACTATAAAATAAGGTGCCCTTCCAAACACAACCGACACTGGAGAGTCAAGGCCAGGTCCATCTGCTGTTATAACCACTCTCATTACTTACCCTCCAGTTCCTCAATTCTCTTCTGTATCTCATTTAATCTGTTTCTAAGATACTCTGCTTCATTTTGCAAGGAGGCCTTATTGATATCTCCTGCCTGAGGGAAATTATATGGATTGGTGGTATAACCATACGTGTTAACTCCATACGGATAACCTGCAGAATACCCTGCTCCATACCCCCATCTCCAGCCTCTTGGCAACCCTGACCATGGACAATATCCCATCCTTGCCCCGAAACCAAACCCTCTGCCAAAGCCACCTCTGCCGGGACCAAAGCCCCAGCCAAAACCTCTGCCGAAGCCTCTTCCAAATCCTCTACCCCACATCTTCACACCTCCTTTGTTCATCTGAAAATGATAATCATTTTCAGATGAACTGTCAAGGGGATTTTCAGGTACCTTTTCCCTGCTTTATTCTTATTAAAAAGGAGATGACCATGACCTTTGAAGAATATGAAAAACTCGCTGCCAGAACTGCCATATACCCCGAACGGGGTAAAAATCTTATATATCCAGTACTTGGACTTACAGGTGAAAGCGGAGAGGTAGCAGAAAAAGTTAAAAAACTCATAAGAGACAGAAACTATAAAATTGATACACAATTCAAAGAGGATATTAAAAAAGAACTTGGAGACGTACTATGGTATATAGCAGCAATATGTTATGAATTAGGTCTCTCCATGGAGGACGTTGCAAAGACCAATATAGAAAAACTCGCATCACGTAAAGAGAGAAACATGATACATGGGGAAGGAGATACAAGATGATGATTTTTCGTCACCTTGTACAAAAAGAATAGTTATATTTAGCCCATGCAAAATCCACAACCACTTGAAACATAAGAAGTTATCCTCAAAAAGTGTGCTGACATTTGATTATCCATAAACAGAGCATTATCATTAAAATATGAAAAAGCGGCGATTTATAGTTAAAATATTTACTGATGATGTAGATGCTGGTAAGGAATTAAGTTTAGGTATTGGGACATTCAAGTTATTAGTTTCGTTATTTGTACTACTTACAGCGTCCTTCGTATTTCTCCTGTACCATTTCGTGAATTATAAAGTATCCAATTACAGACTGAATAGATACGCTGTTGAAAACCAATATCTTAAAAACAAAGTCTCTGAACTTGAGAATAAAGTGGCATTACTGGATAGTACTATTGATGATTACTACAACAGGTACGTAGCACTCTCTAAATATGCCGGAGTGGAACCTCCCCCTTATGAATTAAAGAATATAGGTATCGGTGGAATAGTAGAGGAGCCACCATCACCTGACCTGAAACCTGTAGTTAATCTTGACGATAAACTCTCAAAACTTGAACGTTTTGTCGATGTTCAGATGTCTTCATTTGAGAATGTGGAGAAAAAGCTTGAGAGAGATGAGTATATAAGAAATCATACTCCTTCTATTCTCCCATGTAATGGTCGTTTTACGTCAGGTTTTGGTATGAGGAAAGACCCATTTACAGGCAGAATGCACTTCCATTATGGCATAGACCTTGCTGCTCCAATAGGAACACCTGTTTATGCACCTGCGGATGGAGTAGTAAAAAGGGTAAAAAGAGACCCTCGTGGATACGGGCTTTTACTTGAAATTAATCACGGAATGGGTATAACCACCCGTTATGGACATCTATCAAAAGTACTGGTAAAACCCGGCCAAAAGGTTAAAAGAGGTCAGATAATAGCCAAAGTTGGTAACACGGGAAGATCAACCGGTCCTCATCTACACTATGAAGTAAGGGTATTGAATAAACCGGTAAATCCACTCAATTACATTATACCGTATCAGACATTTTTTAATTAATGTACAGGCGCTTTTTGTTTATATTCCTTTTGCCATTACACCTTCTCTCCTATACATTTGGCAAGAATAAGTACGAGACCAAAGATTACCACTGGAACGTTAAAGAAACAACGCACTTCCGTATATTTTATTACCAGGGAGAAAACTTTCTAAGTTCATTCGCAGCATCGGAACTTGAAAAAGCCTTCTCAGAATACACAGACCTTTTTGGATTTACACCAGAGGACAAAATACCCGTAATAATATATGCATCCTATAAAGATTTCCAGGAAACAAATGTTATTCCCGGGATTATAGAAGAAGGAGTTGGTGGTTTCACTGAGATACTTAAAAACAGGGTAGTTGTACCTTTTTCCGGTTCATACCGTGAATTCAGGCATGTGTTAAGACACGAACTTGTACACGTATTTCAATATAAAGTAATCAAAAATAATTACCGTAATTTCCTTTATTCAAGTATTCTTAATACAATACCCCTCTGGGTTATGGAGGGAATGGCAGAGTACTTTTCACTTGGGTGGGATACAGGAGCAGAAGCATACATCAGGGATATTGCCTTGAACGATAAATTACTTTCCATAAACACCCTCAACTACTATGGAGGATATATAGTATACAAAGAAGGACAACTCATTTATCGTTATATATCCGAAAACTACGGGAAAAAAGCGTGTACTGAGTTTTTTAATACACTTGTATATACCGGTAACATCGAAAAAACCTTTGAGGAAGTCTTCGGTGAAGAATTTGAAACTTTTGATAGAAAGTTTCAGGATTATGTAAAAAAACACTATTTTCCAGTTTTATCTGATAAACAACTTGCTTCACTTGAAGGTAAGACCATAGTAAATCATGAAAAATGGAAAAACTTTCTTAATTCTTATCCTCTATTCTCAAAGAATGGCAGTAAAATCTTTCTCATGAGCGACAGAAGTGGAAGGACGGATGTGTATATTATCTCTCTGCTCGGTCAGATTAAGAAAAAAATTATTAAGGGCGAATCTACCCCGGATTTTGAGAGTATACATGTTTTAAGGCCAGGGTACGATGTATCTCAGGATGACACACTTTTTGTGATAGCAAGTCAAACAGGCGAAGGAGATGCTCTATTCGTTATAAATCTTGTAAATGGCAGGGTACTTCTGAAAAAGAGATTTGGCCTTGACGCTATATACACTCCCGTGTTTTCACCTGATGCAAATCTCATCGCCTTTTCAGGGATTAAAGAAGGAAAGGAAGACATATACGTTTATGATATTAAAAACGATACACTCTTTGCCCTCACCAACGATTACTATGATGACAGGGATCCACGTTTCCTTGATGATACCACCATCGTTTTTGTATCTGATAGAAATGATTCTGATGGTTTCTCATTTGGTAAATATGCTATTTTCAGTATAACAACAAAAGATAGTGGAATTAAGCGGCTCAGTCCGTACAGAGAAATTATAAAAGAACCTTTTATCATAAAAAACTCCCCCTTTCTGTATTTTATCTCTGATGACTCGGGAAGTATCAATATATTTGCACTAAATCTACAGGAGCATAAATTTTACAGGGTTACAAATGTTTCATCTCAGGTCGTAAATTTCTCCGTTTCTAACGATAACATGTTTGTTTTCACAGCCCTTTCAAGAGGTGGATACGATATTATAATGTCAAAGATGAATCCTGTACCTGTAAAATTTGGAGAAACAGGCAGGGGACTTAAATATCAACCAGTGGAATATTCCTCTACCAGGAAATTTATTCCAACGCTTTCACTTGATTATATTCACGGTTATATGACATATATGAGTGGTTTTGGGGTGCAGGGACTTTTATATCTCGGTCTTTCAGACGAACTTGGGAATAGAAGACTGGATATTGTAACTGACTTATCCGGGGACATAAACAATTCAAATTTTCTCATATCCTATACTTATTTGCCAAAGAGACTTGATCACGTATTCAGCATTTACCAGTATACAGATGCTTTCTACGATTATTACGGGAACTTCTATTTTGCAAAGCAAACAGGTATTTCCTGGGACGTGTATTATCCAACAAGCCGTTTTACCCGTCTGGAAAGTGGTATCGCATTTGAAAGATATAAGAGTGATATATGGCTATACGATTATGCCTACACAAGAAAACTCAGCGAAATCGGTTACAACTTAATGCCCAGAATAGCACTTGTTTACGATAATGTCGTTTATACCCCATACGGGGACCCCTGGAAGGGTTTGAGATTCTACCAGGGAGGAGCGAAATCCATCCCCATTAACAAAAACTTTTATGACCTCGGTGTGCTGTATTCTGATACAAGGTATTATATTCCACTGGGTAAGAAAACAGTTATTGCCGCAAGATGTATATCTGGCAAATCTGTAGGGAAGGACAAGTATGTTTTCTATCTTGGCGGTCCTGAAACACTCCGGGGGTATGAATACGAAGAGTTCTCGGGTACTTCCGCATTTCTCACCAATATTGAAATCAGAACCCCATTTATTGAATATCTTAAACTCGGTTTCCCCCTTCCTCTCACGTTGCAGGGCATCAAGGGTGTTCTATTTGCTGATGCGGGAACAACTTGGAATGACAGAAGACCAAGATTCTTCAAAAATACAATTGAACTTGATGCTTTAAAAGCAGACATTGGTGCAGGCTTAAGATTCAACCTGGGACTTGGATATTTAAAACTCGACTGGGCGTGGAGGACTAATCTGCATACTATCTATTCAGGTGCGCGCTTTAATATAAGTATTGGAAACTATTTCTAAATTAAAAGGGGCACCTCTCTGTGCCCCTTTTATCACTATCTATATTAAATTCTTAATTGCTCTTGTAGTAGTAAACCACACTGTTACCTGATGATGTGGTAATAACAAGTCCAAGATTTCCATCCCCATAATCAAGAAAGGCCCTTGAACTCCCACCAGTGTATGGAAGCGTATCTGCGGATGTCTCACTCCCAAATGAATATACAATGACATTTCCTGTCGGATAAACATTGCCTGCATAAAGGGTGCCATTATGGTAAAGCACTGCTCCTATCCACTCATCATGAGGAGGAGTGTCTGTAAATGTTTCCTTTGTAAACGTATTTCCATTATCATCCGAATATAGAACAATCCTCAGGTCATGGTCATCGGTCTCTGATTTAACTTTCTTCCCTCCCATTACCACATAGTTACCTTCAGCATAAATACTCCACACCTCACCAACAGAATCATCCTGTGGAATGTCCAGAAGATTCCAGGTACTTCCACCATCAGTTGAAACTGCAGCAAATCCTCCTATGGTCTGACCTGGTATGTAACCAGATACGTATAACCCATTTGAATTCACATAGGCGCCCTGGACAAGCCCAGGCAGAACATTTTCATGTAAAGTCCAGGTACTACCACCATCAGTGGTGGCATATACATCATCTCCGGTGAAAATGTACCCATTGTTATTATCTTCAAACCTAATTATGGTTCCGCTACCTCCAACAAACCCGGAAGGTGTTATATCCTGCCAGGTATTTCCACCATCAGAACTTTTAAGAACAAATCCAAAACCTGCGCCATACAACACTCCCCCGGCATCACACAGGGAATAGAAGGCTGTGGTGTCAACAAGTTCAAAGTTTATGCCATAATCCAAAGAGGAATAAAGCCCATTGGTTGAAGCGATGTACAATATCCTGTCCTGAGAGAAGAAAACATCGTTAGGATAACCTGCAATTTCCCCAAAGTAATTCCATCCTATTTCAACAAGGTGCGTGCCCCTAACTGCCCACCATGAACCACTGGTGCCTGGCCCAAAATTGTATGTACCATGCAGTGTATCATTTGCATATGAGAGTGAGAAAACGCACTTAAATGTATCTTCTCTTGTTGAAATAGCATACCCGCTTATGTGATCCTCATCAAGCCGGCCCTCAAGCAAAAACGTATCACTTACCTCTTGTGAATTTATATTCATAGAATCAAATATAATCTGTATAGACACGGTTTCAGCCGATTGTTCAATTGAAAGATGTATGAGGCCATAATCTCCGCTCTGAGAATTTGTCCATTTTCCCACCCAGTTACCGTGTATATCTGCGACCTGACTTGTACCACCGCCTCCTCCACTACCTCCCTCATCCTCATTCTTCTTTTTACAGGAGGAGACAAGCAGCACCCCCACTAAAAGGAATATTGCAGACTTTCTCATTACATACCTCCTTTTATTAGTAAAATTATACCATAACAAAAATGACCTGTCAAAGAACCACTCTCTCACGTATTGCTTTTACAGTTTTGTTTCATTATAATTAAAGCACAAAAAGGAGGTAAGTATGAAAAAATGGACAAAAGTGGCTGCAATACTCCTTGCAGCAACCACACTGATGGCTACAGAAAGCCGTGTAGGTACAATGGGAGGGGATATAAATCTGCTATTGAATGATGAGCAAAATGTGTTCATTTACCCATCCAGTGTGATGGGGTTTGGGCAACTTGCCACACTGGAGTTTGGCACCCTGCCCTCTTGGGGTCTGGGTATGTATCCAGCAGGGATGTTTATACTTGGCAACGATAGAATGAAAGTTGCCCTGCTGGGTAATAGACCGGTTTATACCAACAATCACCCCACTGCTCCTATGACTTTAAACGGTTATGGCATGGTCCTTGGTATGGCTATGGGTAATCTCAATATAGGATTCCTTGTCAATCTTGCAATGAGACAGAACGTAAATACACCAGCAGCAAATACAACCTATACATACAATACTCTCTTCCTTGGCATAGCCCCTGGCTTCAGCTTCAGAACAGGGAACATGGGCTTAGATGCCTCTCTCACTTTTAATATGCAAAACTGGAAAGATGAAGGATACACTGTGACCGTGGATACATTTAAATTTTCCGGCTCCCCATTTATAGGTGTGAACACAAGATTCTATACAGGAACAAGAAGGAAGAAAATTATTGGTGCATTTGCATTTAATTATTTCAAGGATGCATATGACCACAATGGAACAACCTTTAACAACGGGGCTAACATGAATATAAACGCAGAAATAGGGACATGTGTAAGACCCATGAGAGGAACTAAAATGGTAGGTGGATTAAACCTTCTTGTAAATAGCACAAGTACAAGCGATACAAGTGGTATGACAGCAATTAATGCAGGTTTTGTAGTTGGCGGCGAAACGATGGTAACTTCCAGATTTGGCTTTAGAGCAGGAATAAACAGAAATCTCTTCTCTTACAACAAAAACAAAAATGGTGCCATATCAAACTCAACCCTGCGTTTTGCAGATGACCCTCTGAACGTTACACTGGGTGGCTTTATGAAACTCAGAAATGTGAGGATTGATGCGAGAATAGCACACGACCTTCTCTTTAACGGTCCATACTTTATTACCGGAACACCTTCCAGACTTGCCACAACAATCAGTGCAATCGTAAACTTTTAATTAACTTAGCGGAAGGGGAGAGCCCCTTCCGTTTTCATATGAAAGAAAAAATCGTTATAGACACATCAGTCTTTACCAACCCCGATACCAGGACAATCTTCGGTAAAACAACAAGAGAAGCATTCTGCAATTTTATAAAGGCTGTCGAAAGGCACCAGAACGAAGTTGAGGTGTACATGCCCCTTTCTATTTTTAAAGAATTAAAACACTTTCTGGGTAACGAAGCATTGCCTCCATCTACCCAATTTCTCCTGAAATTAAAATCTCCCAGAAGATACGATGTACGAGTGCCTGGATTTCTCGTTTACGAACTCATTGAAGAACTGAGAGAGAGAATTAATAAAGGTCTAAGGGTTGCAGAAGATGCTGTGCAGGATGCAGAAATCGTGGGAAGAGAAAAGACAATCAATGCTCTAAGGAATAAGTATAGAGAAGCATTACGTGCGGGTGTAATAGACTCTAAAGAAGATGTGGACCTTTTGCTTTTGAGTCTTGAACTTGATGCTGCCATTGTCACTGCAGATACAGGAGTTAAAAAATGGGCTGAGAAACTTGGCATACGACTTATTGAACCTGTGGCGTTGAAAAGTCTCCTTGAAAGTTAGTCATAGAGATGTTTCCCCATCAAAAAATCCCTCAGTTTTTCAGTTGAATCCATAAAAACCTTTAAAAAACTCAGAACGTATACTCCCTGTCTCTCAGTAACTTCAATTTCCTTTAACTTTACATGTCTGGCAACTTTGTGAAATACACGTAGAAATTCTTCTACATTTCTTCTGTTTGTGAAGGTAATTTCGTATCTTTTCGCTATGTATCCCTTTCCCTTATAGTATTGCAAAGCCTTTTTAATACCATTTATAAGGCTCTCTCCTAATACCCTTCCTTCATCATCCATTCTCACACCAAGTTCCAAGGATGAAATCACATATCTCAATATTCTTGAGGTATAAAAATTACCCGGTAATTCTGCCATTAAAAAGGCATCCTCCACTATATCCATAATGTTAATGAAAGGTGTTACATACTTCAGATATTTCCCTTTAAACTTGCTCGATTTCAGCACAATACCCTCTCTTCGTTTGGCATTAAGAGAAAGAACAACCTCTCTGAGTTTTTCATAATCAGGTTTATTACTGCTAAACCGTCCGAAAGTATTAACAGATGGAATTCCAAATTCTTCAAATATTCTATACTTTTCTTCAGGTAAAAGGAGATTGCCATCCACGTCCATTATATCAAAAAACCTTATTTCTACATCTTTCTCAAGTTCATAGGTCGTGGGAGCATCCATGTAAGGATTGTGCATGCCTACAAGTTCTCCCACAAGAACATAAAGGGGATACTTTTTGAAAAAAACCTGTAGAGTTTCATCATAAAACTGAAGTTTGTCTGTTGAAAAAGGGCAGACAATTCCTCCTCTTGTTAATGCGAACAATCTCCCATCCTGGTGAAAAACTCTCACATTGTAACCGTCAAACTTCTCTTCAACAAAAAAACTTTCTTTGAAGTTTCTAAAAATACCTTCTTTTAGGGTGAGAATCCTTCCTATCTGAGGATAATGAGAAATTTTACGCCTTCCAATAAAAACATCTCCCCTTTTTATTCCTTCACCATCATCTCTTGCTCTAAGGTAGGTTAAATCAAAGTAAGAGAGTTCTTCTAAGAGATTGTCTTTCACATTTTAAAGGTCAGCAAGTTCTTTCTTTATCTTTTCCTCTGTATACTTGTGACCTTTCTCGGAGTAGTATCTCAGTGCTTCCTCAAGATATTTTCTGGCGTTTTCTTTATCCCTCAAAGCCTTATATACAAGCCCAAGGCTATAGGCAAAGGATGCTCTTCTCTGCTCCAGTTCACTTTTAGCATAAGGATGATTTAATGCCTTATTCAGATATATTTTTGCACTCCTTTGCTTGCCACATTTGGCAGCAAGTCGAGCAAGCGCAAGATAATAATACACGTAAGGTGAAGATTCCTTATTGGGATTAAACTGCTTTGTAAGCTCATATGCCTTTTTCAAAGTTTCATAGGCTTCCCTGTATTTTCCCTGGGATTCATAAAGGTCGGCAAGGGTATCATAGTAACTTGTCATAAGCGATTCATCCTCAAGGTCATTCAAAATCTCTCTTGCCTTTTCGAGATACTCCATTGCTTTTTCAAAATTCTTATCCTCAATATTAATATCTGCGAACCTGAGCAGAAGTGTTACATTATCATATGGGGAATCTATTTCCCTTGCTATTTCAAAGGCTTTCTCATAATACATAAGCGCCTGGTCCCTAAGGCCCAGCGTGGTATACAGACTACCAAGATTCCTGTAAACCAGAATAAGCTGGTGCTTTGCTCCTATCACCTGGTTTATTTTCATAGCCTGCTTGTAATATTCCATTGCCTTATCAAAATCATTCAAAGATACATAAAGCACACCCATGTTGAGCGCCATGGTCGCTATACCATCTTTAAAATTGATTTCCTCATAGATTTTCTTTGCTTTAAGATAGTATTCCATACCCTTCTCGTATTCATCCTGATTGGTATAGAGTATACCAAGGTTATTATAAACAGCAGCCATTCCCTTTTTGTCTCCCACTTCCTCACGCAGTTTTAAAGCTTTCTTAAGATGCTCCTCTGCTTCCTTTTCCCTTGCTGTATCCATGTATATTGTACCAAGTACGTTGTGGGCTGTAGCAAGCGAAGCCTTTTGAGATGTAGAAAGGTATTTTAAAACAGTAAGAAGTTTTCTTTCTGCCTCTTTCTGTCTACCCTGCTGCTTTAAAATCCACGCAATATCTATGTCATAGACATACTTTTTCTCCATTGAAGGGGCATGTTCCTTTGCCTTTTCATACCATTTAAGGGCAGTGTTGTATTCTCCCATGTACATGTATACATCCCCTATCTTCTCCTCTATCTCACTCCTCCGCTCCGGCCTGTACTCTATCGCCCGCTCATAACTCTCTATCGCTGCCTCATATTCCCCTACGTATAAGTAGGAATCCCCTATCTTCTCATATATCTCTCCCCTCTTCTCACTCGTAGCCTCTCCCTCTACTGCCCATAAGTAATACTTTATCGCTTCCCTGTGCGCATATACCTCCCTCGCCTTATCCCCCGCTAACTCCCCATACTCCACTATCTTCCGCCTGTCAAATCCTTCATGGTAATGATACGCTATCTCCTCCGCATGCTCCT